>CAYYRY010000237.1:0-3281 GCA_964474245.1 uncultured Ruminococcus sp.
TCTCCCTGAGGATACCCGCCTTTTCCGGACTCAGAACAAAAATAATTCTGAACGGCGAGAGACAGGTTATTGACAGCGCTTTGGATGATGGCTTTTATGCGACTATCGACAGAGCTTGGGAAAAGGGCGACACGGTTGTCATTGAATTTGATATGCAGCCCCGTACCGTACGTCCCGTCGGAGTAGAGGGGAAAGAGGAGACGAAAAATTATTTTGCTGTGTTTTACGGTCCTTTAGTACTCGCGAGAGATGCCTTGATCTCCGAGGTAGGCACGACGGTGGACTACAGCGACAAGGTAAACGTCACACTGACGGACAAGGACGGATTCGATTGCGTTATCCGAGGCAAGGTGCTTGTGGGAACTGATGAAATAAATATGATCGACTACAGCAGTGCGGGAAAAACGTGGGATGAGACGTCTCTTACGGAAGTCTTGATAAAATGCAAATTATCCTGAAGAGGTATTATTTGTTTTGAGCGTAAAATTTCAGGATAGGGGTGATAACAGTGAAAAGGGGCAGTGAAAAACTGTCCCTTTTGTTTATATAACTAATGTTCAATAAGGCTCATCAAAAAACAAGCTTATAATCCGTAAGATACTCCTTGGTATTCTCGCACATCTCTGCAAAAAGGAGTTTTGCGTTTTCAAGACCGCAGGTCACAAGAGGATCATTGGCAAAGGCGCAGAATATTTTATCAAGGTTACGTTCACCAATTCCCTCGTTTACTATTTCCTGCAGACCGCAGACTCGGCTTATCAGGGGATAAATGGTGGACGGTACTTCCCCCGCCTGTACCGGTGCGATACTGTCAGAAGTAAACACTGCGTTGGTCTCAACCACAGCTCCGAGAGGCAGATTCGGTATCTGTCCCCTGTTCGGGATGTTCACGTTGGTCACCATCTCGCGAAGACCGAGAAGAGCACGCATTTGCTGTACACCGTCTTCACCGGAATCATAAAGCTCTATGGCTTCACCTTCAAGCAATCTGCGGCTTCTTTCAATGCGCTCATCAAGGTCTTTGAGGCGCCACGAAACCGGAGTAAGCCCGAAGTGCATCTCTCGGACACGCTCAGGGCTTTCGAGATACCATTTTCCGGGGCAAAACTCCGCCAGATGACGGTCACCTGCTGCGGCTATCCAACCAAACTGCAAAAAAAGCTCCATCTTTACAAAGTCGTCACTGGCAAAGCAGTTGTTTAGCTTATTTCCGTAGGTACGTCCCTCCATGGACAGCTTACCTTCAAGAGCCTTTTCAGCATAGCTCTTGTAAATGGGAAACAGATCCATATCCTTGTAGTAAGCCTTGGTGAGCCATGTAAAATGGTTAACTCCGATGGGGTTGACCTTGATCTCCCTGCGGGTTTCAACCTTGATACCATATTCTGTCTGCAAGATCTTTTGAAGAAGCTCCTGAGTACCGAAAACCTCGTGACAGCAACCAAATGCCTTTATCTCGGGGAACACACGGTAAAGTGCACGCACACAAAGGGTCATAGGGTTTGTGTAATTGATTACCCATGCATTGGGACAGAACTGCTTGATGGCTTCGCCTATCTCTTCAAACATGGGTACGGCTCTCATTGCACGCACGATACCTCCGGGACCAGTTGTGTCTCCCACAGGCTGATAAATACCGTATTTCTCCGGGGTATGAACGTCGGATGCCATTTCCTTGAACGTACCCGGCAATATGGATATCACAACGAACTGTGCTCCGAGCAAAGCCTCCTTCAGTGTCCCGACCGCACGGTAGTTCCAATGAGATTTTGCACCATCTACTGTATTATATCGGTTACCAATAAGCTCATTGTTTTTTGCTGCTTCATGGTCTATGTCATAAAGGTCTACCCTGCCGTTCATGTCGTCGCATCTGGCGAGATCACTCATAAGTCCCCAAGCCCAGCCTCGGGAGCCTCCACCGATATATGCAATTTTCAGATCATATACTTTGTTCCCTTCGTAATACATATTAATCCTCCATTCTGCCCTAAAGCGATAACACAAATTATTTACGCGTGAAATAGATATTCTTTATCTAAAGTTATCTAAACTTTCACGCTGATCCCCCTGCTTTGATATGTAGTCTCATTCTAATAATTATTATACAACAAACTGCAGAAAAATCAAGGTTTTCGGTGGAATTCTGAGAGTACAATATTACCGTCAGTTTTATTCAGTTAAGTGATTCTTCCTTCGAAAAATACCTCGAAGCATCCGTCAAGCGTCATACAGAAAGCCGTATGAGTCTGAATTTCTCATACGGCTTTGTTATTGGGTTGTCTATTAAATCATTCAATTACCATGCCCGAGTCATAGATAAGCTTGGATATTACGACATTGACGTCCTCACACATTTCCATGTATGAAAATTCAGCTTCATCTGACAGCACCGCGTGTGGTTCAGAAGAATGATCTATAACATAAACATCACGACTGTCGGATCCACTTTCAAGGGTACCCACCAGATATCCGTCGTCGCAGTCACCGAATGCAAGGGTGAACAGCGGAAGCGTATACGACTCAAGATATGCATTGAACGTGACATAATACGCAAAATCACCTGATGTAGTCTCGACAGACACAAAATTCTGCCATTTGACCGGGTATTTCAGAGTACAGAATGGTGTGGATATATCAAAAGTATCTTCATCAGATTTAAAAAATTCATACGTTTCTTCCGCCTGAGTGGACTCAGTTATAGCAGACGTATCAATGGGGGAATATGATAGTCCTTCCGTATCTGCGGTGTCTTTGCCACATGAAATTGAGGTAAGCATAACAGCGCACAGAAGCAAAACAAGTAACCTTTTCACGCAAATTCTCCGTTTAATTCAAATAGATTTTTGTTTTTTTCCTGCGAAGCAGGTAGAAGGCAATACCGATAAATATCCAAACGAGGAGGAGCAGGTAGGATTCCTTACCGAAATGGACGCCCGATAGTCCCGGGTTGGGGATGAGCTGGAGCACCATAAACATGAAGGAAAACACTACTCCCGCAACTGCAAGTGTCTTCAGGATCGAATTTCCGTCTCCGTCGGATTTCATCTTCTTCAGAGTCGCCGCACAAGTGAAGAAGTATCCCATGGACGCACCGATTGCCGACATATCAACGAACCAGCCGAGGGCTTCCCTGCCCAAGACAGGGCCGCTGAGGGAGATGATCATGCAGAAGATCATTGCATTTTTAGGGGTGCCGTACTTTCCGTCTATCTTGCCGAACACCTCGGGAAGACATCCGTCCTTCGCCATTGAGTACATGAGCCTTGACGACGCCATGT
>CAYYRY010000238.1:0-3272 GCA_964474245.1 uncultured Ruminococcus sp.
AGTTACCGAGCATTTCAAAATACGTGCCGTGACGTGCTGTGATACCTACGCGGTCGATGTCGGGTGTACGGATACACTTCTGACAGGTGGTAACGCGGCGGCGGGGAGGCTCTACCTCACCGGTGAAGAACTTCTTCATGGGAGCCATACCGGAGTTGATGAGGAGGAGAGACTTGTCTCCCTGGGGGATAAGGGGATATGAAGGAAGTCTGAGGTGTCCTTTCGATTCGAAGAAGGAAAGATATTTTTCTCTCAGATCGTTAAGTGATGTCCATTTCATGACTGTATTTACCTTTCTGCTTGAAATTACAAACAATTATTCATTATAATACAGTATTATATCATAGTGGAGGGGAGCTTGTCAATAAAAGGGAGTGCGAAAGTTTGGGAGAAATGTATGATACATATGGTACAATAGATAGACGACATTGAAAAATCAGAGCTTTATATAAATCGGCTTCAAATCGTCGGGATCGGTTTTTCCGCTGTCAGTAAACCCGAGATGTTTCCAAAACGGAATACCTGTTACGGAATCGGGACAAACATAGAATTTTGTTGCTCCGTCATCACGAAGGACAGATTCTATATGTTGCCAAAACTTTGTACCGTATCCCTGCCTACGATATTCAGGTAGAATATAAAAGCCCATAACCGTTCCATAACCTTTTTCAAGCAGACCGTATACCGTTCCGAGGTCTATTGCAAACATTGCAATTCCTATAGGAATATTGCCTGTCAGGGCGACCTCAAAATGCATATCTTTGCGTAGACCTTGTATTCCGATTCGTTTTCGTAATCCTTCAGAAATATCATTTGTTGTTTGAACTTTACCGTCATGAGAATTGACTTCCTGAATAAACGGAATCCAGAGAGCTTTTGCCATATCAAAGTGTGTGTTGTCATTGTTAATAAGTTGAATAAACTTCAGATTTGTCATTAATATTACCTCTTTCAATGAAAATAGCCGCTACCGATAAAATCGGCAGCGGCTGAAACATCCATTGAAATACGGCTTAAACAATGGACAAAAGGGCACTCGATTCTATCGGATAATAGTTTACCATTTTGTCCACCTCGCTTTCGCTTTTTAATTCTGTTACAGTATATCATAATATAATGTAAAAGTCAAGGAAAAGAGGAGACGATGGGAGATGAGAATAATACGGTTTTTTGATAATTTGAAAATTTCCGAATATATTGTGGAAATTAATAAAATATTTTGATATAATGGGTACGAAGGAAACAATTAAGCGCGAAGGATGGTGATGGTAATGGATCTGCAGACGTTTGCTCAAAGTCTTTCTCAGCTCAGACTGAATAAAGGTGTTTCCGCAAGGGATATGAGCTTATCTATTGGGCAAAGCCCCGGGTATATCAATAATATTGAAAACTGCGTCAGCTTTCCTTCCATGACGGTATTCTTCTATATCTGTGAATACTTAGGGATTACACCGTCCGAGTTTTTTGACGTTGATGTACATGATCCCGTAAAGTCAAACGAACTGTCGGAGGCAGTGAAGGGACTGAAACGCGAACAGCTTGAAAACCTTATTGCTCTCGCAAAGGGACTTAAAAAGTAGAATATGTGAAAACGAAAACGTTGCCGCTTCTCTTGTGGAAAGAGATGGAGCAACGTTTTTTTGTTTTGTAATACCTTCCGTTAAATATCGGAGACGCTCTCGGTTAAGGACTCATTCGCCAATCTCAGCAGCTCCTTTGCGTTTGCATGGGTCAGGGCGGCGTGGGCTTCCTCAAAGGGGAGTATCAGGTATTCATTGTCTTCGAAATTCCCGTTGCGGCGGGGCGTTTGTTCGTCGAACCTGCCGAGGAAATACACTACGGTTTTGATCTTGCCGTTAGGCATGGTGTAGGACGTCTCGTGGCGGAAAGAAGATGTGAGCGCGACGGTAACGGAGGTCTCCTCCCACGTTTCGCGGACGGCAGTGTCGGTCTCGGTCTCGCCTTTTTCCACGTGACCCTTCGGGAAGCCTACGTCTCCGTTGAACAGAGAACGGATCATAAGATAACGTGGGCGTCCGTTTACGTAAGTATAGGGGACAGTGCCGCAGGACTTTTCGAAGAGAGCCTCCACGTCGGTGCGGTAATACTTCTCCTGAAAGCGGACGGCTTTCTCTATCTCAAGGGCAGTCAGGCGAACGCCCTCGGGGGCGGCAACGAGCTTATCCTCCACGTCATCCCGCCTATGGAGAATGCCGATCACACGGGCGGTGTACTCCGTCACGGGGACGTCCACACCTAAAAGATATACGTCGAGCTCCTCGCCGTCACCTCCGATGACTCCGGAAACATAGCCGTAATTGACGGGGTACGTGAGGCTGTAGTTATTCTTTTTATGTACGTAACCGATGGGTCGGTCTACCGTTACCGTCACGGTTTTGCCAAGGTAACTTTTTACCTGAGCTTTTCGTTCTTCGTATGTCACTTTCGTCTCCTTTCTGATCTGCCGTGTCAGGGTATCACGGGCGGTCAAACCCTATTATCTGTCAGCCTCATGTGAAGCTCGTAAAGTGCGGTGCGGTTGGAGTCCCATTTCAGTTTTGCTATTGCGTCTTCGTAGCTGAGCCACACACATTCCGTATGCTCACATGACAGATTTATGTCCTCAGTACACTCGAAGCCGAAGGAATATTCGGGGACGACGTAGGTGTACTCCGGCCAGTTACGGAGGTACTTTGCGGGGAAGATATTCGTGGGAATATGACACATTGACTTAAGGCTGATGATGCTTTTAGTCCTGATGCCACCCTCTTCAAATATCTCTCTCTTGGCGGCATCCGGTGGGGTCTCATTGTCCTCGCCGCCTCCTGCGATGAACTGCCACTGGTCGAAGTCGGCTCGGTGGAATACGCAGTAACTTATGTCTCCATCCGTTATTCTATATGGTATGGCAAGTATTTGAAACGGTGCTCGCATGGTTATATCCTTCTCTCTTTGTCTCGGCTTCAATGACCGAGAACACTCTGCTTTACGGGCGAGCTTCTTGCGGCGATGTCGGGGAGGCGTCTGTCAAGTATGGCAAGTGACAGCTCCGCGTCCTCTCTTACCTCTGCGGCAGAGGCGGCGCCTACGGTTATCATGTCGCAGTCGCGGATGGCGTTCCAGCTGAAGGTGAGACCCACGAAGGGAGTGCATCTTCCCGCGGCGAAGGGCTTGATGGTCATGACGGGATGACGTGCGCTTTGTATGATCCTCGCGACGCTTTCCACCTCAACCTGCATCAGAAATCCCATGCAGTTGAATATCTGTATGTA
>CAYYRY010000239.1:0-1193 GCA_964474245.1 uncultured Ruminococcus sp.
GTCTCAACGCATTCAAGCTTTCCCCCGTTCATCAGGTTCTTATCGAAAAGAGCGTTAAGGGCTACAAGGAAATCGAGTTTGAGGTCATGCGTGACTCCAATGACCATGCCATAACAATCTGCGGCATGGAAAACATCGACCCCGTAGGCGTTCACACCGGTGACTCCATCGTTGTTGCCCCCATCCTCACCCTCAGCGATCACGACCGCCAGATGCTCAACGACAGTGCCATCAAGATCATCCGCGAGCTGAAGATCGAGGGCGGCTGTAACGTACAGTTCGCACTTAATCCCCACTCCAGCGAATATTACCTCATTGAGGTAAATCCCCGTGTATCCCGTTCCTCCGCACTTGCATCCAAGGCAAGCGGCTATCCCATCGCTAAGGTAACCGCAAAGATCGCCGTCGGTATGGCACTTGAGGATATTACTATAGCCAATACAACAGCCGCATTCGAGCCTGTTCTGGATTACGTTATCGCAAAACTGCCCCGTTTCCCCTTTGATAAGTTTGCAAGTGCATCCAATGCTCTCGGCACACAGATGAAGGCAACCGGCGAGGTAATGGGTATCGGCTCCAATCTTGAGGAATGTCTCCTTAAGGGTATGCGCTCTCTTGAGATCGGTGTACACCATGTTTATCACGCAAAGTTCGATGATATGTCCACCGAAGCTATCCTCGAATATATCAGCGAATTCCGTGACGACAATATTTTCGCCATCGCCGAGCTTCTCGCCCGCGGCGTAAGCGTAGAAGAAGTTCACAACATCACAAAGATCACCCCCTTCTTCCTCGAATCTATAAAGCGTATCGTTGATATGGAAGAGGTACTCAAGGCTCATCCCTTCGACCTTGAAACTCTCACAGCGGCAAAGAAGATGGGCTTCTCCGACAAGTACGTTGCGAGAATGTGGAAGTGCACGGAGCTTGACGTTTACGGCTTCAGAAAGGAAAATGGTCTCTTCCCCGTATTCCGCATGGTAGACACCTGCCACACAGGAGCATACATCCCCTACTTCTACTCATCCTACACCGGCGAGAACGCATCCCGCCTCACCGATAAGAAGAAGATCGTGGTCCTCGGCGCCGGTCCCATCCGTATCGGTCAGGGCGTTGAGTTCGACTACTCCACCGTTCATGCTGTACAGACCATCAAAAATGAAGGCTACGAGGCTATCATCATAAACAATAAC
>CAYYRY010000239.1:1203-3217 GCA_964474245.1 uncultured Ruminococcus sp.
ACCCCGAAACAGTATCAACAGACTATACAACCGCCGATAAGCTCTACTTTGAGCCTCTCACCCCCGAAGACGTTATGAACATCATTGAGTTTGAGAAACCCGAGGGCGTTATTGCTTCTCTCGGCGGCCAGACAGCCATCAACCTGGCTCAGCCTCTCACCGACCGCGGTGTCGAGATCATCGGTACGGACTGTGCTGCAATCGACAGAGCCGAAAACAGAGACGCTTTCGAAAAGCTCCTCTCCGAGCTTGGTATTCCTCAACCCAAGGGTCGTGCAGTAACCAAGATCGAGGACGGTATCGCGGCTGCATCCGATATAGGCTATCCCGTTCTTGTGCGTCCCAGCTTCGTTCTCGGCGGACGTGCAATGCAGATCGTTGCCAATGAAGAACAGCTCCGTCACTACCTCAAGACAGCCGTTGAGATCGACGAGGACAAACCCGTTCTCGTTGACAAGTATATCGAAGGCAAGGAAGTTGAGGTCGACGCGATCTGTGACGGACGTAACGTATTTGTTCCCGGCATCATGGAGCTGGTAGAACGTACAGGTGTTCACAGCGGTGACTCAATCAGCGTATACCCCTCCTTCAGCATCTCCGATAAGGTAAAGGGTACTATCCTTACCTACGCAAAGAAGCTTGGTATAGGCATCGGTATCATTGGTCTTTACAATATCCAGTTTATCGTCGATAAGGATGAAAACGTATTCATCATCGAGGTAAATCCCCGTTCCTCCAGAACTGTTCCCTTCCTTTCCAAGGCAACAGGCTACAGCCTTGCGGACATCGCAACCGAAGTTATCATGGGCAAGAGCCTCAAGGAGCAGGGCATCTTCGATATCTACCCCGAGGAAAAGAAGCGTTGGTACGTAAAGGTTCCCGTATTCTCCTTCAACAAGCTCCGCGGACTTGACTCCTACCTGTCTCCCGAAATGAAGTCCACAGGTGAAGCTATCGGCTACGACGATAAGATGAACAGAGCGTTCTACAAGGCTCTTCAAGCGGGCGGCACACACCTCCAGAATTACGGAACGGTCTTCGCCACCATCGCAGACCGCGACAAGGAAGAAGCTCTCCCCCTCATCCGCCGTTTCTACAACCTCGGCTTCAACATCCAGGCTACCGCAGGTACAGCTAAGTTCCTCAAGGAAAACGGCATCCGCACCCACGTTCTGAACAAGATCGGCGAAGGCAGCGAAGAAATTCCCGAGGCTCTCCGTCAGGGACACATCGCATACGTTATCAATACCCGTGATATCAACTCACAGGGTCCCGTAAGTGACGGTTTCGAGATCCGTACCCTTGCAACGGACAACAACGTCACGATCTTCACCTCCCTTGACACCGTAAAGGTTCTCCTTGACGTGCTTGAAGAGACCACACTTACAATTTCAACAATTGATGCATAAAAAGAAATATCGCCGCAAACTCATGCCATCCCACACGGGATGGCAAAGCGGCATACATATGAAAACATAAGTAAAATGAAAAGAAAGGTTTCAGGGCATATATGAAACAGAGCCTTTTTAAAATAATCGAAAACATCCCCCTCACAGACAGCGTAATGAGAATGCGCCTGAAGGGTGACACATCTGAGATCACCCGTCCCGGTACCTTCGTAAATATTAAGCTCGACGGTCTGTTCCTCAGACGCCCCATTTCAGTATGTGACGTAGAAGGAGACGTGCTTACTATTATATATAAGGTCGTCGGCCGCGGCACCGAGCAGATGAAAGATATGACAGACGGTGTCCTTGACGTGCTCACAGGACTCGGCAACGGATACGATCCCGCCTCCTCGGGAGAGCGTGTTATGCTCCTCGGCGGCGGAGTCGGCGTGCCTCCCCTCTATATGCTTGCAAAGAGACTCCTCGGTGAAGGTAAAAGCGTACACGTAGTTCTCGGCTTCAATACTAAAAGCGAAGTGTTCTACGAAGACGAATTCCGCGCCCTTGGTGCTGATGTTACAGTCACCACCGCTGACGGCTCCCACGGAACAAAGGGGTTTGTTACT
>CAYYRY010000240.1:0-3198 GCA_964474245.1 uncultured Ruminococcus sp.
TCCAAAAAAACCAAGGTGGATATCGTCGTCACCCCCTTTGTCACCGTACTAACAGGCAGCCTGCTGTCCATTTACCTTGCAGGATATATCGGTAAGCTCGTCGGCTATATCAGCACATTCATAGGCTGGGCTTCACTCCAGACTCCCTTCGTTATGAGTATCATAGTTTCCGTCGTCATCGGTATGTGCCTCACACTCCCCATCTCAAGCGCGGCTATCTGCGCAGGTCTCGTCCTTACGGGAAGTGCCGCCGCAGGCGGCTCCGATGGACTTGCCATCGCCGGCGCCGCCGCAGTTGCAGGCTGTTGTGCCCAGATGGTGGGTTTTGCTGTGATCAGCTTCCGTGAAAACGGCTTCGGCGGTCTCATCTCACAGGGAATCGGCACAAGTATGCTTCAGGTACCGAATATCATAAAGCACCCCCAGATATGGATCGCCCCCACTTTGGCGTCCGCTATCACAGGCCCCCTCGCTGTCTGTGTGTTCGGACTCAAAATGTACGGCGACGCCATAAATTCCGGCATGGGCACCTGCGGACTTTTAGGTCCCATTGGTATGATCCTCGGCTGGCTGCAGCCTGAAAACGCTTATCCCGGGGAGATAACCTATCTGCAAGTCGCAGGTCTCATCGCCGTATGCTTCATCCTGCCTGCAGTGCTGTCCCTCATTTTCAACGAGATCCTCAGATACGCAGGTATCGTGAAGGACGGCTATATGAAGCTCGAGGATTGAAAAACGTAAAATGAAAATGTGACCTCGGACAACGCCCATCACGCTGTCCGAGGTCACAAATTTTGCCCGACCCTATGCAGAGTGGAGAACGTACCTGTTCGTAGGGATCGGCGTCCCCGACGGTCCGTTTCGTTGGACTAAAACATATTATATGTCTGTAACCCTTCGTTACTACAGTTATTTGTGCTTTTTCATCTGAATGAGACAGCCCCTTATCTTATCCACCCAAGCCCGGTATCGGTCGCCCGCGGCTCAAAACACACCATGAGAGGCCAAGGTATGCGAATCTGTTTGATCACACCGCCCGTAACCAAAAAAACGCCGCTGTAATATAATGGTAACAGTTGTTTCAATATACAGAACAATACTGTTTGTTGTGGAAACGGTACATTATTTGCAAATTATTACGTTGTGCAGTAGTTTAAAATGACTATTAATATTAAGTTTGTGAAAATCTCTCGAAAAAGTCTTTCATTTTTGCATTAATACTGCTATAATATTAGATGGCTAAGTGCGCAAATTAAGTATTACTATAAACATAGTTGTTATAAATCAAGTAGGGAAGAGAAGACTGTCGGAATACAAAAGTCACCCCTTCCCATACTGTCGCAGAAGCGACAAAGGCGGAAAACAGCCGCCGAATGCTCATATCTGTCATTTGGACAGACACAACAAAATTAATAAAAAGGCATGGTTATATCATGGAAAAGATCGTAGTAACCGGAGGCAGACCTCTTGTAGGTGAGGTCGAGATCAGCGGCTTCAAGAATGCTGCGCTTCCCATTATTTACGCGTGTGTTCTCGTTAAAGATAAATGTATAATCGAAAACGTTCCCAATGTAATTGATATCAACCGATCCTTTGAGATACTCAAGGGAATGGGAGCGACCGTTAGGACCATAGATAAAACTACAGTAGAGGTGGACTGCACCGGAGTAAAGTCGGGCACGTCCGAATACGACCTTGTTAGACGACTTCGCGGCTCATATTATCTTCTCGGCGCAGAGCTGGGCAGATTCGGCAGAGCGAGAGTTGCATATCCCGGCGGATGTGATTTCGGCGTCCGTCCAATAGACCAGCATATCAAGGGCTTCAAGGCACTCGGAGCAAGCGTCGTCACAGACGGTGGATATATTGAGATCACCACCGAATACGGCAAGACCATCGGCTCCAATATATTCTTTGATATGTCAACGGTAGGTGCGACCATCAATATCATGCTCGCATCCGTAATGTGCGAAGGCACCACCATCATTGAAAACGCGGCTCGTGAGCCTCATATAGTTGACTGTGCAAACTTCCTCAACAGCTGCGGAGCAAAGATCTCCGGTGCGGGAAGTGACGTTATCAAAATTCGCGGCGTAGCAGAGCTTCACGGCTGTACCTATGCCATAATCCCCGACATGATCGAGGCAGGCTCCTTCATGGTAGCGGCGGCTGCAACGCGAGGTGACGTCAAGGTAAATAACGTCATTCCCAAGCACCTTGAGTCCGTTACCGCAAAGCTTGAAGAGGTAGGAGTAAGGGTTGAAGAATACGACGACTCTGTCAGAGTATTCGTGGACGGTCCTCTCAAGCACACCAACGTCAAGACCCTTCCGTATCCCGGCTTCCCCACGGATATGCATCCCCAGATGACGGCACTTCTCGCAACGGTAGATGGCGTAAGCTTCATCAACGAAAGCATTTACGACAACCGTTTCAGATACGTAGAGGAGCTGAAGCGCATGGGCGCATCCATCAAGGTAGACGGAAGGATAGTAACCATAGAGGGAGGCATCCCCCTGTCGGCGGCGCCCCTTATGGCAGTAGACCTGAGAGGCGGTATCGCCGTACTCATAGCGGCACTCACCTGCCGCGGCACCAGCGAGATCACAGATATTCATCTCATAGAGAGAGGATATGATGATATCGTAGGCAAGCTGAAGAGTCTCGGTGCGGATATAAAGAAGGTATACGTACCCGACCCGGTAGAGCTGAAAAGAGCTAACTGAAGCGGAAGAAACAGAGCTCATACAGAGCTTGTGTTTTCCGTTGAAGCATAATACATCTCCCAAAAAACAGAAAGGAAAATTTACTATGTTAGTTACAAAGGACACCATAATCGGTGATATTATTGATTTTGATGAAGAAGCAGGACAGTTCTTTCTTGAGATAGGAATGCATTGTCTTACCTGTCCCGTATCCAGAAACGAGACCATTGAAGAGGCGTGCGAGGTACACGGAACCGATGCTGACGCACTTATTGCAAAGCTTAATGCATATTTTGCAGAGCAGAAGTAATATAAACACAAATATAAATTAAAGCCGAAGCCGAAGTACCTTTTCGGCTTCGGCTGAATTTTTATTTGCTCTTGCGTTTTTTATATATTCAAAGTCACATAGGTCTGAAGCCCAAACAAACGTATACTTTTTGAATCGACAAAAAACGTTTTCTTTTTTGATCTTTTAATTTTGTTGCCGCAG
>CAYYRY010000241.1:0-3185 GCA_964474245.1 uncultured Ruminococcus sp.
CGTGACGACGGGGTGTATTCTCATGTAAAAGCGGTCGCTGAAGGCAAGAATTGTGAAGGTGAAGCGTATATGCCTTACGGTGTCCTTGATAGAGAAAAGCTTGTTAGTTTCACTGCAGGCGGAGCCGTTCTGAAAGCATTCACTGATCTGACAGGACATAAGCCGCCATGGGGAATCTTGACCGGTGTACGTCCCGCACGTCTTGCGACGGAGCTTTTTGAAAGAGGTTTACGTGGCGAGGATGCAGTAAACTTCTTTAAGGAAGTATATCTCACAACAGAACAAAAGGCTCGTCTTGCGGTGTCAACTGCCGAAACGTCAGAGCTTATTGTAACTCCTGAAAGCTATAAGGAGTGCAGTGTTTACGTTTCAATTCCGTTCTGTCCCACAAGATGTGCTTATTGCTCCTTTGTGTCTGCTACTTCACCGAAGCTTCTTGCCATGATACCTGAGTACTTAAAGGAACTGACTTATGATATAGATCGTACCTTTAAGCTCATAGAGGAGCTTGGTATCAGAGTGGCTTCCGTTTACATAGGCGGAGGGACTCCTACCGTACTGAATGAGACTGAGCTTGAGATACTATTAAGCAGTATATATCCGCATCTTAATAACGTTGATGAGTTTACCCTTGAAGCAGGCAGACCCGATACGATAAATGCTGAGAAGCTGAAGATTGCCGAGAAATACGGTGTCACAAGAATCAGTGTTAATACACAGACTCTCAACGACTTTGTCCTTGAGAACATCGGAAGAGCGCATAACGCTGAAGATTTCTTCCGTGCATATGCTTTGGCGGCGGAATCGGGAATCAGAGATATTAACGTTGATCTTATCGCAGGACTTCCCGGTGATACTGTCGAATCCTTCAGAGAATCAATCGATCGCATTGTCGCACTGGGTCCCACCAACATTACGGTACACAGCTTCAGTGTTAAGAAATCCGCAGAATTCAGAACCGGTGGTCATAATGTATACGACAGAGAGGGACAAACTGCATATCTGAGTGTAGAATATTCAGAGGAAAAGCTGATGTCCTCAGGATATATTCCATATTATATGTACCGTCAGAAAAATACCGTCGGTAATCTCGAAAACGTAGGCTATTCCAAAAAGGGACATGAGGGACTTTATAATATCTATATGATGGACGAGATACATTCAATTTTCGGCTGCGGTGCCGCAGCGGTTACCAAGATAGTATCCTTTGATCCTTCAGGAAACCAGAAGATCGAGCGTATTTTTGAGCCGAAATATCCATATGAATATTTAAAGAACAGATCTTCCGTTGATTTTGAAGCAACAAGACTTAAAAACGAAGATTTCATACGAAGTATTTATTATGAATAAGGCTTCATATTTATACTAAGACAGATCGGAGGGATTTTATGAAACTGATCTATAAAGATGTAAAGACAAAAGAGGAAGCAAGTGAGTTTATTCTTTCCTGTGAAAACACATTTGAAAATAAGCTCAGACAAACTGCAAGAGATATTCTCTTAAGAGGAAATAAACTGATCACTCTGTCGGGACCAACCTGCTCGGGAAAGACAACGACAGCAAAGATACTCGTTGAAGAGATCGAGCGCAAGGGTCATTCAGCCGTTGTAATATCCATCGACGATTTTTACCTTAATGATCTCAGAGACGGACTTGCATCCGGACAAAAGGTAGACTTCGATTCCGTAAAGACGATCGATCTTGATTATCTTGCCTCTTTCACCAATGATCTTCTTGAATATAAAAAAGTTAACATTCCGATTTTTGATTTTAAAACAGGTCGAAGAGTCGGATATGAGGAATATACACCTTCACATGGTGATATATTCATTTTTGAAGGGATTCAGGCTGTATACCCCGAAGTTACAAGCTTGTTCGGCGACAGATATACCAGCGTTTTCATCTGTGTAAATGACGAGGTAATGTGCAATGGAGTGTATTTCTCACCACATGAGATAAGGCTCCTGAGACGTATAGTCCGCGACAATCTTTTCAGAAATACAACGCCTGAAACCACCCTCATGTGCTGGGAAGCTGTACGAGAAAATGAAAACACAGCAATTTTTCCGAATGCAGGAAACCCTGATTTCCCAATAGATTCGTTTATGCTGTATGAGTTATTTATGATCTCCGGTATTATCATACCTTTGCTTAAAGAGATTCCATGTGACAGTAAGTATAAGTCGGATGCGCTAAGTCTGTGCATACGCCTTGAAAAGCTGTACTCTGATAAATATGTAACTGATCAGATACCGGGAGATTCGATGTTCCGGGAGTTCATCGGAAATTGGCAGCCGGAATGATTTGTTAACACAGGTGTGGTGTTATATTATATAGTTCAGTCTAATACAGAATGGAGATTATTTTATGGATAATAAAAAAACCAAAAACAGTACCAAACTGTTTTTTTCTGGAGTTTTGGTTCTGACCATTTCTAACCTTTTGATAAAGGCTATTGGTGCGCTCTTCAAAATTCCCATGAATCATATCGTCGGTGACCAGGGTATGGGTTACTATAGCTCTGCTTACACCATATACACTTTCTTCTATATGGTTTCAACTGCAGGACTTCCCGTAGCTATATCGTTGATGGTTTCCGAAAACAGAGCAAAGGGAAGAGTAAATCAGGTCAAGAAGGTATTCAAACTTGCAACACTCCTCTTCCTTGTTGTAGGACTTGTGGGAACAGCTATCATGTTCTTCGGTGCAGGAGGCTTTGCGTCCCTCCTGAAGGCGGGTCCCACGTACTACTGTATCATAGCAATAGCGCCTACACTCTTCTTTATATGCTTGTCAAGCTCCCTCAGAGGCTACTTCCAAGGATATCAGTCAATGCTTCCCGTAGCTATCTCTCAGCTCATTGAAGCGGTTTGCAAGCTGTTTTTGGGTATTGCCTTCGCTTCCTATGCACTTCAGAAGTACGGCCCCGGTAAGGAGACTATACATTACGTCGCGGCATATGCGGTTCTCGGTCTCACTATCGGTGCGGGTATCGGTATGGTGTATCTCATGTTCTCAAAAATGCTCTTCAAAAGTGAGAAATATGATGCAGAATACATCGAAAATTCCGGTATTGATACCACTACCGATACTTCAGGCGCAATTCTTAAAAGGATATTTTTAATAGCACTGCCTGTAACCGTAAGTGCCTCCGTAATGAGTCTCACCAACCTTATAGACATGGC
>CAYYRY010000242.1:0-3151 GCA_964474245.1 uncultured Ruminococcus sp.
CTCCCCCATCAGAGCCGCGGATATGATCCTTGTTCTCCAGGACGGCGTGATAACTGGGTCGGGAAACCACGATGAGCTGATGCAGAAGGGCGGATTCTACAGTACCCTGTTCAACTCGCAGTTTGAATAAGTCACTTTAATATTCATTACACTGCGTGAATAAACATTAAACTGAAAACAAATTAAAGAAAGGCACGGACTGAGTCATGAACATTTTAAAGAAGCTTTTCCCATTCTCCTTCGGAGCATCCTCTGTTGCTGAGCTGATCATCAAGGTACTGCTGCACCTTGCAGTAGGTATCGTTATAGGATTCCTCATAGGAATTCTCGCCAAGATATGGCTCATCGGAAAGATCTTCGGACTGGTCGGTTCACTCATCGACCTCTATCTGCTTGCAGGTGTAGTTATCCTGTTCCTTGATTATTTCAAGGTATTGAAGTAAACAGAAAAGCAAATGCTTCACTGTAATTTATTACAACTTCACTTTAACCCGTAGGTTTGAAGCTTCACAAAAAAAGACGCCACCCGAAAAAGGAATTTTTCGTTCCTTATCGGGTGGTTTTGTCTTATGCCGTATCAAAAGTATCACTGAAGCAGCTTCTTTTTGCGCTCCGTTTCAATTACAGCGGCGTCATCTTCTTTGTATCCCCATTCATCCTTCAGGCAATCTATCACTCTGTCATAGATCTCTGTCGCTTTCCCTTTGTCGCCCATGATCTCATATATCGTTGCAATACCAAACAAAGCGTCCGTGAATCTGGGTTTGCTGTCGCTCTCCATTTCCCATGACTTTTCATAATACCGTATCGCCTTTTCATATTCGCATTTACGGGCATGATACTGTGCTTTTTCAAACATGAATCCCGCATCATGGGCAAACTCCGCCAAGGCATCTTCCATGATACCGTCCGCGCTTTTCTCATCGTATTCGGCAAGGGCAATATGCGCCTCAAACACACGTATCAGGAAAGGCTTGCTGCTCGGAAGTGTTCTGCAAATTTCAAGATATTCTCCGGCTTCCTTTGTTCGGTGGTCTGCGATCAGATTATCGATAAGAAAATAATACGGCAAGGGACTTTTGGGCGTTCCCCTATCGCTTTCGATCACCTTTTTGTAAAAATCAATAACGAGAGCGTGGTTTGAACAGTTCCAATCCCATGCGTACGCACCGTCGGAGGCCTGGAGGAGCCATTGGCAGTCCTTGATCTCGGGAGAAATTATAATAGCTTCCTTAGCATATTTGCTGACCTTTCTCAGATCCGACTCCGCACGGTGATGGTAAAGGCGGGCAAGGAGGGACAGTATTTTCCTCTTGTCCGCAGATTCCTCAAGCATATTCTTAAGAAAACCTTCATATTCCTCAAAAATACCGGTGGGAAACTCTTCTTCGATATCGAGCCTTCTCTCAATGCGCTGCAGCTTCTGATCCGCGGTAAGGTCGAATATCTCGTCAATGGTCACGCCAAGCTCGCTTGATATAAGCGGCAAAAGCGTGATGTCGGGCATGGTAACGCCGCACTCCCATTTTGATATTGACTGCGGACTGATACCCAAAGTCGCCCCAAGCTGTTCCTGCGTCAGACCTGCTTTCAAGCGTAGCTGCTTGATCTTATTTCCGATATCCATATTTAATCCTCCGATATCCATATTTAACCCTCAGTTTGTGTCTGTCAAGTACTTGCAGATTTATTATAACACGGTGCTTTTGAAAACACAATAACGCATCTCTCACATGAGCTCACCTGTAGGGTAAACGATGGTTTTGAGACGGAGGCGAATAAAAAAGACCGCGAAAGCGATCCTTTAGGTAGACTGATTACGGATGGAAGGTGTCCATAATTTATAATCTCAATTCAAGTTTTATGATTTGAAGCAGCTTAGAAAAAGTATCTTCTTTTTCCGTATAGCGATACGAGCTATCGCATATCATTTTCCCATTGTGATATATTTCACCGCGGTCCGTTATAAAGGTGTGTTTCATTTTTTTAAGTTTAATTTCTGCAACGATATTGCCGAAAAACTTTTCGTTGTAATCAAATGAAATGAGCTCAGCTTCATCTGGAAGAATAGCTTTCAGCGCATCCGACATATCGCTGTTTCCTTGCCCATTCAGTTTATTGAAAAACATATCTTGAACGCCTTTCTTAAATTTATTGTACTGCAATTACGTATACGTTTCAGCCTATTTCCAAGAGTAAACGTGGCTGATCGAATCAATCATTGACCGGCTGAAAAAGAACAGTTGCGGATGGAAGGTCAGCTGTTTATTTTCTTAAGGTAGTACAAATAGTCATTATAAGTATAACAATCATCGCTTTGATAACTAAAATCTTTGCAATAATTGATTGAATCAACGGCTCTTTCAAAAAAAGTGTCTTTGTCGGCCAAAGCTACAATATCGTCTTTAGAATTTATTTTAATATCTTTCGTACAGAAAAGCAGGTTTTCTTTATTCCCGAACGGGCACATATTGCCGTGTCTGCACGTCATACATCAAGCAATGGTCAAACCGTTTGGAAGCTTATTTTGCAAATCAGCAAAAGCATCCGCCCACAGATTGTCTGTTCCGTTACCTTGATACAAAGCGTTGTTAAAAGTCAATTGTATTTCAACAGAATAAACTGTATCCTCTCCATCTTCGTAACAAATCTGTGCGGGAACTGTTATTCTGTCGGTTGGTGAAAGTAAGGTGATGTCAGCTCGAATCAGCTTCTTCATTTTGCATTCTCCTTCAAAGTTTTACAACTTGCAATCAGCATTCGTTTAATACGACCGCAAAGATTTCTGTGATATCTAAATGTTTCTTCATCAATACCGTTTGTGTTGAATAACAATTGTAGCCAACATTCCGTTTCGCTGCATTCCTTGAGGGCGATCTCAAACTTCGAAAGCATAATCTGCTTTGCTCTGTCCGTTATTTGCTTCGTGAATATTTGCATAAACGCTGCTTGAACTTTTGCGTATTTGAAAAACGGTATTAGAAGGAACTCTTACGTTTTACAAAACAACTCTATCTCGGTTGCGAGTTGTTCAGAATATATCAACAAGTAGTTTTTTGCCATAATATCACCTCTTTAAGTGTATTATACAATATTCTGAAAGCTAATACAATAGATTTTCGCACACTCGTATCCCAATCACGCCACTAGG
>CAYYRY010000243.1:0-3145 GCA_964474245.1 uncultured Ruminococcus sp.
CCACGGCTCCATGTACGGAGTCGTAAGTTTTTATAAAGCTTGTAAAAAAGCCGGAGTCAAGCCGATCATCGGTTGTGAGGTCTACGTTGCAAGGCGCAGTATGTCTGACAAGGATCGTTACCTTGACAGCCATAGCTATCACCTTGTTTTACTTGTTAAAAACGAAACAGGATATAAAAATCTTACTTATCTTACCTCAAAGGGTTTTACAGAGGGTTTTTACTCAAAGCCAAGGGTTGACCTTGACCTGCTCCGCGATCATTCAGAGGGTCTCATAGCCCTCTCCGGATGTCTTGCAGGATTTATCCCGCGGGCTATCGTTGGCGGTGAATACGAAAACGCAGAGGCATATGCTTTGACATTAAATGAGATATTCGGGAAAGGTAACTTCTATCTCGAAATACAGGACCACGGTATTGCCGATCAGAAGATTGTTAACAGCGGTATTGCTGATATCTCAAGAAAAACAGGCATTCCGATGGTTGCCACAAACGACGTTCATTATCTTCACCGCAAGGATGCTGAGACTCAGGCGATCCTCATGTGTATTCAAACAAATAACGTTATTACAGACGGACGTCCCATAGGCTTTGAGACTAATGAATTCTATTTTAAGAGTACAGATGAAATGTATTCGCTGTTCGCCTCATACGAGGACGCTTGTAAAAACACGGTAAGAATCGCTGAAATGTGCTCATTTGATTTTGAGTTCGGGAAAATCAAGCTACCCGCTTTCATACCTGAAAACGGTATGCCTCCTAAAGATTTTCTGAGAAGTCTTACCCTTGAAGGATTCAAAAGAAAGCTTACCAGCGGACACATAGTCCTTGATGAAATGCGAACAGAGGAAACATATCTCGAGCGCATTGAATACGAGCTTGCAGTCATCGGAAAAATGGGTTATGATGAGTATTATCTCATCGTATGGGATTTTGTCAATTACGCAAAGAGCAGGGGGATTCCGGTAGGTCCGGGACGTGGCTCCGGCGCCGGTAGCCTTGTTGCGTTTCTCATAGGCATCACCGACATTGATTCCATAAAATTTGACCTGCTGTTTGAGAGATTCCTCAATCCGGAGCGAGTCAGTATGCCCGACTTCGATATCGATTTCTGTTATAACAGACGTGATGAGGTTATTGATTACGTAAAGAATAAATACGGTGAAGACAGAGCAGTTCAGATCATAACATTCGGAACACTTGCTGCCCGTGCGGCAGTCCGTGACGTCGGTCGTGCTCTCGGTATGGCATACTCCGACGTTGACAAGGTTGCAAAGGAAATACCACAGGAGCTTGATATAACCATAGAGAAAGCTCTGAAGCGTAACAAAGAGCTCGCTTCACTTTATGAAAGTGACCTCAAGGTAAAGAAGCTGCTTGATACAGCAGCTGCCCTCGAGGGTATGCCTCGTCACGCTTCCACCCATGCAGCAGGCGTTGTAATTACTGATAAGGCAGTAACTGAGTACGTACCGCTTTCTGTCAACAGCGGTGCTGCAGTAACTCAGTTTGATATGGAGACCATTGCAGAGCTCGGACTTCTCAAATTTGATTTTCTTGCCCTCAGATATCTCACCATAATAAATGATGCCGAAACTGCCATCAGAGAAAGGTTACCTTCATTCGATCTGTCCGCCGTTGACGTGAATGATAAAAAGACTTACGATATGATAAGTGCCGGTCAGACAGACGGAGTATTTCAGCTTGAATCCCGCGGTATGCGCCAGATGCTGACACAGCTGAGACCTGAGAATATCGACGACATTATAGCCGCCATAGCACTCTACCGTCCCGGTCCCATGGATTCTATACCTCAGTATATAGAAGCCCGTCATAATCCTCATCAGATCGACTACAATATCAAAGAGCTTGCACCTATTCTTGATGTTACATTCGGTTGCATCGTGTATCAGGAGCAGGTAATGCGAATTTTTCGCGAGATCGCAGGCTATTCATTCGGTCATGCAGATATAGTCAGACGTGCTATCTCAAAGAAAAAATCAGACGTGCTGAACAGCGAAAGGGAAGCGTTTTTAAGCGGCGCTACCTCGCGAGGAATCGATACCGATGATGCAAGGGCACTATTCGACGATATCGTAAGCTTTGCAAACTACGCATTTAATAAGTCTCACGCAGCGGCATATGCAATACTGTCCTTCAGAACTGCATATCTGAAATGCCACTATCCCCGAGAATATTATTCGGCTCTTTTGACTTCGGTATTCGGGTCAGCAGGTAAGATAGCTGAATACAGTGCTGAATGCCGTAAAATCGGTGTATCTATTTTACCGCCCGACGTCAATTACAGCAAAGCCGATTTTTGTGTGCAGAATAATAATATTCGCTATGGACTCAGCGCACTTAAAAATATCGGTGTTCAATTTGTCAGTGATATTGTCACAGAACGCACGACTCAAGGATATTTCAAGGATTTCGATGACTTCATTGACAGAATGAGAAAGCGCGGAATGAATAAAAAACAGCTTGAAGCGCTCATAAAATCCGGTGCTCTTGATTCTCTCGGTCCGAAAAGGAGTCAAATGCTTGCTGTATATGAATCGGTTATGGAAAACTCGTCTTCAGGCAGAGATGATGAGGGTCAGCTTGACCTTTTCTCCGATGTGTCAGACATTTCATTCGAAGCTGTAAAAACAACTTTTCCCGATATCACAGAATTTTCTTCAAGAGAAAAGCTTCTTCTCGAAAAGGAAAGCTGCGGAGTATATCTGTCAGGACACATTCTTGATGATTACTCAAATAATATCAAGTACATCTCACCCACAAATATTTCTTATATCATAGAAGCTTTCTCCGATTCTTCAGATACCGCCGATAGAAGCGCACCTGTACTGAGTGATCGTTCTAAAGTTAAGCTGGTCGGTATTATAACGTCAAGAACCAACAAATCTACACGTAGCGGTGACAACATGGCTTTCATAACTTTAGAGGACACCACAGGTGAGATAGAACTGATTTGCTTCTCAAACGTCTGCGAGAACTTCGGACATCTGCTTCTTGTGAATTCTGCTGTTGTGATCGAAGGAAACGTCAGCGTTAAGGATGAAGACGACGTCAAAATTCTTGTGAGAACAGTTGACGAGTTAAAGACCAACGAGATTTTTAAAATCAACGAAACCGTAGTTAAA
>CAYYRY010000244.1:0-3141 GCA_964474245.1 uncultured Ruminococcus sp.
TCATAGGCCGGCTTCTTCGGAATAACTTCAAAAGCACGGGCAGCATCCTCGTAGTACTTCTTTATTTGGGGATCACTTTCCTCTGCGGACTTAGTCACAGCGAGATCGTGATATCTTTTACCTAAGATATCGAAAGCATCCAGCGTATACTCACACGCACGGTAAAACCAATCGGAATCGGGATTTCCCTTAGTCTTACACTGTTCTATGATATCACGGATACCGTCAGTACCGAGGTTTACGATACGGCCAAAGTCAGGATTCGCATGACCTCCCCAGCCGCCTCCCCACATTGCCCTGGACTTATCAAAAGCATTAATTCTTTCGTCGCGGTAACAACGTCTCGCATCATTCAGTGTCAAAAGCTTTATACGTGCCTCTCGGAACGCATCCTCACAATCGGGATAATCCGCAATGAGTCCGTCAAGTCCACCATATTCATATGCAAGGCTGTCACCGAAATGAAAATGCGCAAGACGTGACCCAAAGCCAAAACGAGGTAAATGATATTTGTCAAATTCAAGATAGCCGTATTTAGCGTGCTCCACGAGAGCAAGACCTATTCTCTCTTCAAGTTCAAGCTCCTCATGCTTCAGGAAAGTATACGCCAAAGGCTCGTTTTTTGAAATTTTCTCCACCGGATCTGCCTCCGACATTAAAATTACATCTCAACGAAGGTTCTTGCGAGAACGTTCTCCTGGAGACCGCGGTCAAGCTGTACGAAGTACGCGCTGTAGCCGCCGACTCTTACGATGAGATCTCCATGGCGCTCGGGATGCTCCATGGCGTCAAGAAGCTCCTCGGGAGATACGACTGTAACCGTGTACTGCTGTCCTCCGCCTGCAAAGAACGCCTTTGCAAGCGCCTTGAAGCTCTCGCGTCCCTTTTCGGTGTTGAATAGCTTCTTGTCGAACTTGTTCTGGAATACGAATCCGCTTCCCGCCTCTGCGTGGTCGTAACGGAGCACAGACTTGATCTGTGCGGTAGGTCCGTGGGTGTCGCATCCGGGAACTGCTGCGATGGAGTCAGCAAGGAGTGCTTCTCCCTTTCTCTTGCCGTTGGGAAGAGCCGCGGTGTTCTCACCGTAGCCAGCCGCACGGCTGAAGGTACTGCAGCCGCCGGTGTATACGCCGCCGCGGTAGGTGTGGTGGCGCTTCAGCACCTTAAAGAAACGGTTGTTGATACGTGCGGTGATGCTGTCAACCACATCGACATCGTTACCGAACTTCTCACATGAGGAGAAGTCGCGGTGAAGCTCGTCGTAGCCCTCAAAGTTTGCTTTAAGAGCGTCGATGAGCTCAGCCATGGTGTACTTCTTTTCGATGAACACGAGCTTCTTTATAGCCCAAAGGCTGTCACCTGTGTCAGGCATACCCTCGGAGAGAATCTGGCCGTGACCGTAAAGAGGACCGCCGTTGCGGTAGTCGATACCCTTTTCAAGGCATCCGTCAATGAGACAGGAACGCAGGGGATTGGGACCGTATGTGGCTCTTGCGTGCTGTGCGTTGTTTGCGGCGTTGCAAGCCAAATAGGTCATATACTCCATCTGCTCGAGGAAGGCTCTCTCAACCTCCTCATAGCTCTCTGCAAGCCTGAGGTCTCCCGTGGGAATACTGTCACGGTTACCGTTCAGGTCGTTTACACCGTTGTGGAGCGCGTATTCGAGGCACTTGGCAAAGTTGACCTCGCCGTCCTCAAGACCCATGTGGCTCTTGCCCATGATATCGATCTGGTTACAGCCGTTCATGCAGTAATCGTGGCTGTCGCAGGGGGGGATGCCTATCTTCTCAAGTGCGGGGCATACCACCTCGTCGTTATAGAGCGCGGGCATACCGATTCCCGTCGCAAGGGTCTCGGTGATGGCGTCCCACAGCACCTCGGGGGTGTTTCTGTGCACGCGGAGCGTGATGTTGGGCGTCTGGTACTTCTTCTCTCTCGCCAGGCGGAGGATCTCATAGGTCAGCTCGTTTGCCTCGTCGTTCCAGTTTTCGTCGCTTCCCGCAAGGCAAAGGTTCCAGCTTCTTCTGTCGTGGAAGCCCTCCCAAATTCTCTCAAGAGCGTCTCTCGCCTCGTCCTTATTTTCAGTGATCTCCCAAGCCCTCAGCATATACTGATCAAAGCGTCCGGGGGAGTCGTTGCCGTCTGCGGTGAAGAGGAGGTTGAAGCAATGCGCCGCGGAGGTGAAGTCGTATGCGGGCTTCTTCGGGATGACCTCGAAGGCACGTGCGGCGTCCTCGTAGTACTTCTTGATCTTGGGATCGCTCTCGCTTGCCGCAAGGCTGCGGGAAAGCTCAAGGTATCTCTCGCCGAGGATGTCAAAGGCGTCCATGGCAAGCTCGCAGGCGCGGTAGAACCAATCGGAATCGGGATTTCCCTTTTTCTTGCACTCCTCGATATGAGCGCGTACGCCCTCGGTTCCGATGTTCAAAAGACGTCCGAAGTCGGGGTTGGCGTGACCGCCCCAGCCGCCGCCCCAAATGGCGTGACCTGACTTATTCCTGTAGATGGGGTCTGTAAGATTTGTCCTCTTCTCCTCAAGATTCTTCATCTTCTGGCAAAGTTCGTTGATCTTATCTGCGCTCTCGGGGTTAGCCTCGATGAGCTCGGAGTCACAGCCCCAATTATAGCATAAGCTGTCGGAAAAACTAAAACGAACGGCATTGCATTCAAACTGGAAATTAGGTAAATAATTTCTGTCGAAGCTGATCTCACGGTACTTTGCGCATTCGACCAGTGCCCGACCGATCCTCTCGCCGAGTTCAAGCGACTCGTCCTCAAAAAAGCCGTAAAGCATAGGATCTATCTCTCTTATTCTTTCCATATTATGTTTTCCTCCGTATATAAATATGTAATTTTCTCTAAATAAAGCTTACTTGGATACCTTTACCTTTATACCGTTCTGAGCGAAAAGACTTACCCAGCGTGCTGTATCCTCATCAGTTGCGTTTTCTGCCTTGAATTCGGCATCACGTCCGAGCCTGCCCGACTTACCGATACCGAGAGTGTGGTAGGGCATGATCTCCGCATATTTGTACTTACCCTCGTGCTCCTTAAGGAAAGCGGAAAGCTTCGCTATATCCTCTTCTGTATCGTTGCATCCGGGAATCATGGGCATACGGATACGTACATCCGCACCTCTCT
>CAYYRY010000245.1:0-3112 GCA_964474245.1 uncultured Ruminococcus sp.
GCATTCTGAATCCAAATTTGTTACCTGTGCAGGCGAATGGAGAAGCGCGGTTGCGGTCGGTATTGTCTTTCGGTATCTTGGGGAGAACGTGTACTCCGACTCCCATTTCGCCTGCGGCGTTTACTCTGTATTCCTCGCCTTTTTCGATGGCTGAAAGGATCGAGGTCAGCTCATCACCGAGGAAGATCGATATGATTGCGGGAGGTGCTTCAGCCGCACCGAGACGATGATCGTTTCCTGCGGTAGCAACGGATGCACGGAGAAGCTCCTGATAGTCGTCAACTGCAGCGATAACTGCGCACAGGAAGACGAGGAACTGCATATTTGAGGTGGGATTGTCTCCCGGATTGAGGAGATTTTTGCCGCTTGAAGTGGAGAGTGACCAGTTGTCGTGCTTACCCGAACCGTTTACTCCCTCGAAGGGTTTTTCATGAAGGAGACATACGAGTCCGTGGCGGCCTGCCACCTTTTTCATGGTCTCCATTACAAGCTGATTCTGGTCACAGGCGCGGTTTGCTTCGCAAAATACGGAGGCAAGCTCGTGCTGTGCCGGGGCTGCCTCATTATGCTCGGTCTTCGCAAAGATGCCGAGCTTCCACAGCTCTTCGTTAAGCTCTTCCATATATGCCTTTACCTTGGGCTTCAGTGCGCCGAAGTAGTGGTCATCGAGCTGCTGACTTTTTGGTGCGTTGGCACCGAAAAGTGTGCGTCCGGTGTAGATGAGGTCGCGTCTTTTGTCGAAATCCTCCTGCCTGATGAGGAAGTATTCCTGCTCCGCGCCTACGGTGGTGATGACACGTCTTGTCTCGCGGTCACCGAAAAGGCGGATGATACGCATTGCCTGACGGTTTAAGGCTTCCATGGAACGGAGAAGGGGCGTCTTTTTGTCGAGAGCTTCGCCGCCGTATGAGCAGAATGCCGTGGGGATACAAAGTGTATTGTCTTTGACGAAAGCGTAGGACGTGGGGTCCCAAGCAGTATAGCCTCTTGCTTCGAATGTGGCACGAAGTCCGCCGGAGGGGAATGATGATGCGTCAGGCTCGCCTCGGACAAGCTCGCGTCCCGAAAACTCGGTTATGGCTTTGCCGTCTCTTCCGGGGTTGAGGAAGGAGTCGTGCTTTTCGGCTGTGATGCCGGTCATGGGCTGAAACCAGTGGGTAAAGTGAGTTGCGCCTCTTTCCATAGCCCACTTTTTCATGGCATCGGCTACGACTGTGGCAACTGATATGTCTAAATGACGGCCTTCATCGATGGTGCGTCTCATGGCGGCGTAAGTTTCCGACGGGAGTCGTTCACGCATGACCTCATCGCTGAACACCATGCTGCCGAATATTTCTATGATTCTGTTTGCCAAAATAAAAATCCTCCGGATATTCGAAGTTGCAAATTTACGGATATATTATATACTACATCAATGCGTTTGTCAAATGTTTTTTAATATAATATGTAGGACATACGGTAATTAAGCTTTGCGCACGGGAGACTCTGAAGGGTGGTCTTTGCGGTGTGGTGGCAGACGGAAATGGATAAGAGATGTTATTACGTGCGTTTTTTATCTTTTCAAACCAAATCCGCAAATAATACTTGACAACGGACTATGAAAATTATATAATATAATGTGTATGTATTTTTATGCGAGTTATAAGCGGAATGGCTTGCTTTACATGCTGAACGAAAATGCATCTGTTTTCATATGATTGAGAACAGTGTGAAGAATATCCGTAATAATCCAAGGAGGTGCAATCGACATGAAAATTGCAGTAATGATCATCATCGGTGTTGCAGCTCTCGCGATCGGACTGATAATTGGGTACCTTTTACGTAAACGTACTGCTGAGGCGGAGATCGGCTCGGCAGAGGAACAGGCAAAGAGAATTCTTGAGGACGCGATAAAGGCCGCAGAATCAAAGAAGAAAGAAGCATTGCTTGAAGCGAAAGAAGAAATCCTCAGCACAAAGAATGAGTTCGACCGTGAGGTGAAAGAACGCAGATCCGAACTTACGCGCCAGGAAAGACGCGTATCTCAGAAAGAAGAATCTCTCGACCGTAAGAGTGAAGCCATCGAAAAAAAGGAAGAACAGCTATCTTCCAAGCTTCGTGAGGCTGACGAGAAAAATGCAGAGATCAACACTGTTCTTGAAGAACAGCAGAAAACTCTTCAGCGCATTTCCGGCTTGACCGTAGATCAGGCCAAGGCACTTCTTATGCGTGGGCTTGAAGACGAGCTTCGTCATGAAAAGGCTATGAAGATGGTCGAGATTGAAGAGCAGTTTAAGGCTGAAGCTGACGGAAAGGCAAAGGAGCTTCTCTCACTTGCTATCCAACGCTGTGCCGCTGATCACGTAGCTGAGGTAACGGTGTCATCTGTTCATCTTCCCAGCGAGGAGATGAAGGGTAGGATCATCGGACGTGAGGGACGTAATATCAGAACTATTGAGACTCTCGTCGGAGTTGATCTTATAATTGATGATACTCCTGAGACTATTACCATCTCCTGCTTTGATCCCGTTCGCCGCGAGATCACACGTATAGCCCTCGAAAAGCTTATTCAGGACGGACGTATCCATCCCACCAAGATCGAGGAAATGGTTGAAAAGGCTCGCCGCGAGGTTGATGATGCTATCAGACAGGCAGGTAACCGTGCTACGTTTGAAACAGGTGTACACGGCTTCTCTCCCGATATGATCAAGCTTCTCGGCCGCCTCAAGTACCGTACAAGCTACGGTCAGAATGTGCTCAAGCACTCTATTGAAGTGTCTCTTCTTTCCGGTATCCTTGCAGACGAGCTTGGATGTGACAGCATGGTTGCTAAGCGTGCAGGTCTTCTCCATGATATCGGTAAGGCACTTACTCAGGAGGTTGAAGGTTCACACGTACAGCTCGGTGTTGACGTGGCTCGTAAGTATAAGGAGTCACAGGAGATTATCCACGCCATCGAGGCTCACCACGGCGATACGGAGCCGAAGACTCTTATTGCTATGATCGTACAGGCTGCGGATGCTATATCTGCCGCAAGACCCGGTGCGAGACGTGAAAATCTTGAAAACTATATTAAGAGACTTGCAAAGCTTGAAGAGATCGCAAACGATTTCGATTGCGTAGAAAAGTCCTT
>CAYYRY010000246.1:0-970 GCA_964474245.1 uncultured Ruminococcus sp.
ACGTAGCTTCGATTCGGTAATACGGATAAGAAGATCTTTCATTTTTACTACACCTTGCCTTCCTTTTTTGTTAAATATCTTCATTAATACTATAGCATATTTACATAGGAGTGTCAAGGGTCTGTGCTATCAGCCTAAAGAGCGTTACCAATAGATTCACACTGAATCTGTCCACAGTATATCACGAATGGTTTTGTGACAGAGCTGATAATAGAAAAATACCCGATATGCCAAAAGCATATCGGGTAAGCTTTTTTACTTGATCTCGACTGACACTTTTTTGCCGGAGACCTTGGCTGCCGCCTTGACTACCGTGCGAAGTGCGCGGGCGATTTTTCCGTGCTTGCCGATTATCATTCCTACGTCGCCGTCGGCAACGGTAAGGGTGAGAACAAGTCCGGATTCGTTTTCTTCCTCCGTAACGCAAACTGCATCGGGAGTGTCAACGATGGGGCGTACAAGATCTGTGAGCAGTGTCTTGAAATCTATTTCAACTGCTGCAGGGGTCTTGTTTTCTTCCATCATTTCTTGTTCACGCCACTCTTATTGATGATGCTCTTTACAGTCTCTGTGGGCTGAGCACCGTTAGCAAGCCACTTCTCAACCTTGTCTGCGTCAAGCTTGATAGTTGCAGGCTCGGTCATAGGATCGTAGTAACCAACCTCGTCGATGAATCTTCCGTCGCGGGGATATCTGGAATCTGCTACAACAATGCGGTAGAAGGGAGCCTTCTTTGCGCCCATTCTTCTGAGTCTGATTTTAACTGCCATGTTAAATTCTCCTTAAAATATTATATTTTTTGTTTTTGTGTTTTATATTAAAATCCCGGTGTTAATTAAAATTGAAACGGGATCTTCATGCGACCTTTTTTGCCTTTTTTCATCATACCGCCGGAGAACTGCTTGATCATTTTATTCATCTGCTCGTACTGCTTCATAAGGCGGTTGACTTCTTCGACTGTGGTTCCGCT
>CAYYRY010000246.1:980-3056 GCA_964474245.1 uncultured Ruminococcus sp.
GAACCGTTGAGGATGTTCGGATGCTCGCGTTCCTGTTCCGTCATGGAAAGGATGATGGCTTCGGGCCTTGCCATAGCCTTCTCATCTATCTGAGCGTCCTTGAGGGCACCTGGCTTAACTCCCGGGAGCATACCGACAATGTCTTCAATTGAACCCATTTTCTTGAGCTGTCTGAACTGCTCAAGGTAGTCGGTAAGTGTGAAGGTGTTCTCTCTGATCTTTTTCTCAAGCTCAGCGGCTTTCTTTTCATCGAACTCCTGCTCAGCCTTTTCGATAAGAGTGAGGATATCTCCCATACCGAGTATTCGGGATGCCATTCTGTCGGGGTAGAACGGTTCGAGTGCATCGAACTTTTCTCCGGTACCTATAAATTTGATGGGCTTTCCGGTTACGTGTCTTACGGACAGCGCCGCACCGCCTCGTGTGTCACCGTCGAGCTTTGAAAGGAGGACTCCCGTAAGCTCTAAGCGCTCGTTAAAGGAGGATGCAACGTTGACGGCGTCTTGACCGGTCATGGCATCGACTACGAGGATGATCTCGGTGGGATCTACCTTTTCCTTGATGGAGGAAAGCTCATTCATGAGCACCTCGTCAACGTGAAGACGACCTGCGGTGTCGATGAACACCATATCATAACCGTTTTTCTTTGCGTAATTAACAGCCTCATCTGCAGTTAATACGGGGGACTGTGTACCTCTGTCGAACACGGGGACGTTTATTTTTCCGCCTACGACCTTTAACTGGTCGATAGCCGCAGGTCTGTATACGTCACAGGCGACAAGCAGAGGATTTTTACCCTGCTTTTTATAGTAGGCGGCGAGCTTTGCGCTGTGGGTGGTCTTACCTGAACCCTGAAGACCGACCATCATTACAACTGTCGGGGGCTTGGGTGAGATCACGAGCTTAGAACACTCGCTTCCCATAAGCTTGATAAGCTCTTCGTTAACTATCTTAACTATTTGCTGTGCGGGAAGCAGACTTTCAAGCACGTCGGCTCCTACGGCACGCTCGGTAACACGCTTGATGAATTCCTTGACGACCTTGAAGTTTACGTCCGCTTCAAGAAGTGCAAGCTTAACCTCGCGCATACCTGCCTTGACGTCTGCCTCGGTCAGCTTACCTTTGTTTCTGAATTTTTTGAATGCTTCGGAAAGTTTATCCGTAAGACTTGAAAAAGCCATACTATAGTCCGTCCTTTCTTTGCATTTTTGTTAAAGAAGCTCCTCGATGGCGGAAAGTCTCATTTTCAGTGAAACGAGCACAGTTTTATCATTTGCCGACACTGATATGGAATCAAGTGAATCGCGTGATTCTTCGATCAGCTTTGATATGGAGCTTTTCTTTTCGTACAGGCGAAGCTTGTCTTCAAGCCCAAGAAGCTCGGCAGAGCTTTTCTTGATGGAATCACGCACGCCCTGTCTGGATATTCCCGTCAGCTCGGATATTTCGGAAAGAGAATAATCCTCTTCGTAGTAATAGTCGAGCAGCTCGCGCTTTCTGTCTGTAAGAAGCTCACCGTATATATCAAGAAGACACGGTATGAGCAGATTTTTTTCAAACGTTTGACTCACCTGAACCACCGCTTTCCCTGTAAAGTAAATCACTTTACACCGAATTATATCATATGGCAGAGACGTTGTCAATAGGTATTTTGAATTTTTTTTAAGAAAAATGATATACAAGTGAATTCCCAAAGTAAATTCATTGTGGAATTTACTTTGGGAATTCACGAAAATGATCTGTTTGAGTATTAGCTTATCTGAAGTGTCTGTTACATTGTTCAGTCTCTGTCCTGCATATGTATTGGTGAACAAAAAATATACATTTGTTGTAAAAAGCATAGACGTTATGCAGATGTCAAGATAGTGGATTATATTGGCTTACCTCTATTGGATTGAAAATTTCATGCAAAGCGATTGCGAAACAGAATCTCCTGCAACCGTATAATCGTAGTCTGCATAGCCGACAACAGGCTCTCCGTTTTCGCACACGGTATACGTGTTGTGGTCCACGTATATCTCTGCTTGAATGAGGTCACCTTCAGTCTTTATCATACGAATTTCAATGCTTTTCTCT
>CAYYRY010000247.1:0-1559 GCA_964474245.1 uncultured Ruminococcus sp.
CTGCCAAGTCTGTAGCGGACTTTCACCGCCAAGTTGTAACGCGTGCCGAGCACACGCGTATGCAAAGGAGCCCCGCGTTGTCGCGGAGCTCCTTTGGCTTAAAGATTATTTTCCGATCACAAAGCTATCGGTTAACCAGAGGTTAAAGTGAAACTTATCCTCAGTAATATATTCCTCAGGGATCATAAGGCAGTAGTCTCTGATGACCTCCTTATAGCTGACGCTTGCAGTACCGCCGTTTACCGTGACCGTACAATCTGAGTGGATCATGATCTCATACTCATCTTTATCCTTAAGGTCAAAGGTATTTGAAGTCATTCCGTCATCAACGGTGAAGGATTCTGCATTAATGTCGCTGAAGGTAAGATAGATGTAGGAGTCAAAACTAACCTTGGATATGTTCAGTACACCGTCCTCAACCATTGTCCTGACGGTGTAGATCACTTCAACGTCATCTCCCTTACCTACGTAATACTCACCGTTATATGTCATTTTTGGAGCATAACTTGCAAAATAGGAATATGAGTTTAGATCATATGCTCTGTATTCGCTGTTTCCTTCTCCGTCAAGCACATAAATCAAGGCATCATCATAAGGAAGCTTCGCAAGATTCTGTTTACCCTGGAGGTTTACGCTTGCGTTAGGCTTTGTAAGGCTAACGCAAAGGAAGAGAATAATGGCACAAACGAATACAGCGACAACCATAGGTATGAACACACGCTTTGCCACAGACTTCTTTTCTCCGTCAAGAACAGATGCGGTATATACAGCAAAGTTGAATATACCAAGAGCAAATACAAGTCCGTATATGTATGCCATAGTCATACCTAAAGCTGATGTTGCAAGAGTAATGACGGGAAGTACGATGGGCATATAAAGCGCCGTTGCCAACACCTCAAGATGAAGTGACGCCACGTCATGCTCCTTGATAAGTGTGACAAGAAGCTCTACCGTCATAAACATAAGACCGCTGAATGCGAACAGGTAGCTTGCATCGGGTAGCACGAAGGAAAGTACCGCACCGAGGAAAGCGTGGATATAAGCAAATGCTCTGGTAATATCACGGTAGGTGATACCAAAAAATTTAACTGCAAGGCGGCTGACAGCCATGACTACTCCGAGAGCTACAAGGCCGATACCGATAACGATATATACGTTGGAATATGTGATGGTACCGATCATGTTTACGTCGATGACACCTGCGAGGGATGCGATGAACTGGAAGAGATAGTAAGAGCCGTAGGTAACACCTGCTGTGAGAACGAGTACGAGCACAACAGTACCGATGGATTTGAGGGTTCTTACGATATTCTTCTCCTTAAAGCTGAAGATCACGTTAAGAACGATGAGTGCGAGCAGGACAACGCCGAGAACTATAGCAACTGCGGGGCTGTATACCACGGTGGTAACGTCAAGATATGAGAAGAAAACCGCAGATTCATCGGCATCGTAAAGGGAGTCAAGCTCATAATCCGAAAGCTTCTCGATGATCTTATCAACGATCTGCGCCTGAGCCGAAACGTAAACCCTGCCGACATTCTCAAAGCTGTCGTTCTGTG
>CAYYRY010000247.1:1569-2011 GCA_964474245.1 uncultured Ruminococcus sp.
AGTCCATGATATTCTTCCTTGAAGTTGGAGAAATCGGTGCCGTTGGGCATCATATCGTATACCATTGTTGCTATGGAGCAAGTAAACACGTTATCATTGATCTCAGAGAACAGCTTAACGGTATTGTAGTTGTTTGCTGCTGTCTCAAACATGATAAGCGTGCCTTCCGTGCCTCGTGACTCAAGGTTTGTTCCGAATTTGATCCTTTTCGTGATATCGTTAAAGCCTTCGAATTCGTTCATGAAAGCGTATGAACCGTAAAGACCGTACTCTTCCCCGTTTACGAAGCAGAAAACGAGGTCGTGGTCAGACTTGAAGCCTTCGTTCATTTTTGCACTGTAATAGTTTACTGCCTCAAGCATTACCGCTACCGCAACGCCGTCGTCGGAGGCACCGTTACCCATAGGAACAGAATCCGTGTGTCCCATAAACATTACAGCGT
>CAYYRY010000247.1:2021-2965 GCA_964474245.1 uncultured Ruminococcus sp.
GGTGTTTCGGAATTCGCGGGAATATGTACGATAATATTCTTAAGGTAGAAGTTCTGGTAGTCAACGTCCTTTGCCACGAAATCCTGAATCACGTAAGCAGGCTTATCCGTAGTATCAGAATTTACAAAGCCGTACGAATCAAGCTCTGAGGTAATGTAATCGAGAGCCGCCTCATTGGCTTCGGGGTGAACGATTGATCTCGGCCCGTTTTCTGTAAGCTTTTCAATATGCGCCATCATTTTATCCATACTGAAATTGGTGTCGCACTCAGACTCAAAAGAGTCGAATACGGAGAGACAAGACATCAGCAGGAAAATGATCACAAATGCGATCTGTGCGATCTTCTGAACTGTTTTCATAATAATCTCCATTCTGCCTTTCGGCTGTTAAAATACACGAACAGACTGCCATACTGTAACGGCACCTCTGCCCATGACTTCATTTTTACAGTATTAACCGCTATATATAATAGCACCGAAAAGTTGATTTGTCAACGTCGTCGTGAAAAAAACAGAATATTCGGAGCAAAATATATTTTTTGCGGTAATCTCAAATAAAAGTATTGACCTTCCCCCAAGGTCAAGGTGTATAATACATATACAAAGGACGAAAAAGGAGCACTAAAGCCTATGACCATAAAAGAAGTTGAAAAGGCTACGGGACTTACAGCCAAAAGCATACGCCTGTACGAATCCCGCGGACTTTTAAACGTGTCACGAAGAGACGGAAACGACTACAGAGAGTATACCGAAGAAAACGTAAATGTGCTGAAAAAAATAAAGCTATATAGGTTTCTTGATTTTTCCATAGAGGAGATCAAGACCCTTCTCGGCGACCCATCTGACGAAAAGGAAGATATGCTTCAAGGTAAACTGCAGGAGTACTCTGAGCTAAAAGAAAAGAACGACACCCGAAGTGACGTTCTGAAAAAACTAATAAGCGAC
>CAYYRY010000248.1:0-2958 GCA_964474245.1 uncultured Ruminococcus sp.
CTTAGCACGTTTGTTTCTGCCTGAAATACCGGACCCACGGCTTCCGGAGGTCACGCTCTCACATTCGCCCGATGTGTCAGAGAGGGCTGTTTCGACAGGGATCACTTTTCCTGCCGCTTCGTCGCTTTCGGCAAAAACACGGAGCTTTCTGAATGTTGAAGGATCAGGTTCGCAGGCATATATCTTTTCGATACTGTCAATTGAAGCTATCATATCGGAAGCGCTGTCACCCCTGAAGGCTCCTCCGTCAAGAGCTGTTTTTACGTTTTTAAAGCCGTCAAGATTTTTTAAGGTATCTCTCATGCTTTCACAACGTTTCAGGAATTTAAGCTTTCCTGTTATGCGGAACATTAAGGTATCCTCAAACAGCATCTTAGAGTAATCGTCCGAAAGCATATTATATACCCTCTCAAGGAAGACATAATTCTCTTCAAGAAAACGGGAGTTGAAAATTCCGCCGCCGTACAGCGGCACTTCGGGAATTATAACGTCATGCCTTCCGTCAAGCTCTTCAAAAAAGTCCATTACCTCAGGCAGAGTCGTTCCGAAAGCAGGCAGTATCACGATATCTTCACCGTACTCCTCAAGTACTGCTTCATATGAAAGCACGGGCATATCTCTGAACACTCTGTTTCTGACGAATCCATTTGAAGCAAACACCGCTTTTACGTCTATTCCGTAGTCATGACAGGCGTCAAGTATTTTATCGGCTCCGTTGCCTGTACCGTAAAGAATAATCGGTCTCGTATCAGACGAAAGCTTTTCCCAATAAGTCAGCGTTTTCCCCATCACTCGAGCTCCAAGAAGCGCTGTGCATTATTCCATAGAATATTTTCAAGCTGATCATCACTCAGATCAAGCTTATAAAGCAGTTCAAGTTCTTCCGATGCAGTCTTAACGGGATAATCGGTACCGAACATAAGATTATCACATCCAATCTTAGAAATGACACGGTTGGCATATTCCGTAGACATTGCCCAAAGCGCGCTTGAAGTATCAAACCATACGTTTTCACGTTTTGCCAAAAACATCATTGACTCTTCCCATGCCTTATACCCACCGAGATGTGCAGCAACTACCTGAAGCTTTGGGAATTCTTTAAGCACCTTGTCCAGTCTTTCCGGAGTGGAAAATCTGTACTGCGGACGGTCATCGCCCATATGCAGATACAGAGGGAGCTTACCCTCAATAAGCGAATAGAGCTCGAACAGTCTCCTATCGTCTATGTCAACGCCCTGAATGTCGGGATGAATCTTAACGCCCTTGAGTCCTGCGGAAACAGCGTGATCAAGCTCAGACGCAAAGTCGGGCGTATCCTGATGTATACCCATAAAACCGACAGTTCTGAAGCCTTTTTCACACGAGCTTTTTACCGTTTCCGCAATAAAGTCATTGACTCGTGTCACTTGAGATGCGTTTGTCGCTACACCGAGAATAAGGAATCCGCCGACTCCGCATTGGCTTCCCTGACTTTCGAGATGAGCATAGGTTCCCTCACCTTCAACAACAAAGTTATAGAAATTGCCAAGATTGACCGACGCCTTTGCGGCGATCTTCTCGGGATATATATGCGTATGTATATCAAATATCTTTCTCACAACGGACTCCCTTACTTTTTCTGAAACGTACCACTTGATTTAGAACTGATGTTGTGGTATTATATTAATAACGACTTAATAATTTTTATAACGACTTAATAATTTTTAGAAAGGTTTTTATTATGGACTGTATTTTTTGCAAAATAGTGGCAGGAGAGATTCCTTCAACAAAGGTATACGAAGATGACAGTATTCTCGCTTTTCGCGATATCAAGCCCGAAGCTCCCGTACACATCATCGTGATTCCCAAGGAGCATATCGAGTCTGCTGCAAAGATCAACAAAGATAACTCATCAGTTATTGCACACATCTTTGAAACTGTGCCGAAAATAGCCGCCTCCGAAGGACTTGAAAACGGTTTCAGAGTTCTCACCAACGTGGGAGATGACGGCGGACAGACCGTTCATCATCTGCACTTCCATATTCTCGGCGGAATGAAACTGACCGTTAAACTCGGATAAACCACCTGCAAACGAAATATTTCATTAGGGGCGCACAAGTCAGTGCACCCCTTTTCTGTTATGCTGTATAATCTGAATTATCTGAAATTACTTAACAAATTCAGAATAGATCGCGCTCAGTGCTCGGTCAAAATCAGACTCGTCTACACCGATGATAATGTTAAGCTCTGAAGAACCCTGGTCGATCATCTTGATGTTGATGTCACTTTCAGCACAAGCCTTGAATACTCTGTAGGCAGTACCCTTTGCTTTTACCATGGCGCGTCCGACGACGGCAATAAGAGCAAGACCGTCTTCCAGTGAAATTGAGTCAGGGTGTGTGGTTGTGCAGATACGGTTTACGATTCGCTCACGGCATTCTTCAATCTCATGAGTATTGAGAACAACGCACATTGAGTCAATGCTTGAAGGAAGATGCTCAAAGGAGATGCCCTCCTTTTCGATTGCCTCAAGCACCTTACGGCCGAATCCCGTCTCGGAGTTCATCATTGCCTTTTCAATGGAGAGAACGGAGAATCCCTTCTTGCCGGCAATACCGGTGATAATGGATCTCGTGTCATACATATCAGTTCTGGGAACGATCATGGTACCGCGGCTTGCTGTATTGTTGGTGTTACGGATATTGATCGGAATACCTGCCACTCTTACTGGGAAAATAGAATCCTCGTGAAGCACACCTGCACCCATGTAAGAAAGCTCTCTCAGCTCCTTGTAGGTAATGGTATCAATGGGCTTGGGACTGTCAACGATCCTGGGGTCAGCCATAAGGAATCCGTCAACGTCCGTCCAGTTTTCATAAATATCAGCCTCAACAGCTCTTGCAACGATGGAACCAGTAATGTCGGAGCCGCCGCGGGAGAATGTCTTGATAGTACCGTTGGGCATAGAGCCGTAGAAGC
>CAYYRY010000249.1:0-1770 GCA_964474245.1 uncultured Ruminococcus sp.
CAAAGAAGCAGGTGTTTGGCGAGGGTTCCATTGACATGATCGCAGGCCCCAGCGAAATCCTCGTTGTTGCCGACGGTACCTGCAACCCGAAATACGTCGCAGCCGACCTCCTTTCGCAGGCCGAGCACGACAAAATGGCAAGCGCCGTTCTCGTCACCGATTCGGAGCAGCGTGCTGAAGCGGTAAGTGCAGAAATTGAGCGCCAGATAGAAGAGCTCGAGCGCAAGGATATAGCAAGAGAATCGATTGATAACAACGGCAAGATCATCGTTGCCGAAAACCTCATGGCAGCAATAGATATAGCCAATGAAATAGCCCCCGAGCACCTCGAACTGTGCGTTGATAATCCCTGTGAGTATCTGGATTCCATCCGCCACGCAGGCTCCATCTTCATGGGCAAGAACTGCCCCGAGGCTCTCGGCGACTATTTCGCAGGCCCCAACCATACCCTTCCCACCAGCGGAACGGCAAAATTCTCAAGCCCCCTCTCCGTTGACGATTTCGTGAAGAAGACCCAGTACACATACTTCACCCGCGACGCCCTCGCAAGAGTAGCCCGCGACGTGGAATTCTTCGCGACAAAGGAAGGACTCACCGCCCACGCCAAGAGTGCGGTCATCAGAATCGAAGACTAATAAAAAAACACAGAAAGGCGACCTATGAGTACTTTTTTCAGTGATAAATACAAAAGTCTCACACCCTACACACCGGGTGAACAGCCGAAAGACACACAGTATATAAAGCTCAATACCAACGAATCCCCCTACCCTCCGTCGGAAAAAGCAATGTCTTACGCCGCAGAGGCTGCCGCAAGGCTCAACCTCTATCCCGATCCGGAATGCTTCGCCCTGACATCAAAGCTTGCCGAGGTCTTAGGCGTTGACCGTGAGGAGGTGCTCCTCACCAACGGCTCCGACGAAATACTCAACTTCGCATTCATGGCGTATTGCGACGACACTCACCCGGCGGCCTTCGCAGATATCACCTATGGCTTTTACAAAGTATTTGCTGAGATCAACCGTGTCCCCTATGAGGTGATCCCCCTTAAAGAGGATCTCAGCATAGACGTGTCTGACTACTTGGGTATCGGTAAGACCATATTCATCGCCAACCCCAACGCTCCCACAGGTCTCGCCCTTACTCGCGACGAGATCGAGCAGATATTAAAGTCGAACCCCGACAACGTGGTAGTGATAGACGAGGCGTATATAGACTTCGGCGGCGAAAGCGCCGTCCCCCTTATTAAAAAGTACAAAAATCTCCTTGTAACACAGACCTTCTCAAAATCCCGTTCAATGGCAGGAGCAAGACTCGGTTTCGGCGTTGCCTGCCCCGAGCTTATCAGAGACCTCAACACCATAAAGTATTCCACCAACCCATACAACATCAATATGATGACCATGGCGGCAGGTCTCGGTATGCTTGAGGACGAGTCTCTCACAAAAGAGCGCTGTGATGAGATACGTGCCACAAGAGATTATACCACCCGTGAGATGCGCCGTCTTGGTTTTGAGCTTGACGATTCCAACACAAACTTTGTTTTTGCCCGACACAAAAAGCTTGACGGAGGAGAATTTTACTCAAAGCTCCGCAAAAACGGCATCCTTGTCCGCCACTTCACAACTGAGCGCATCAAGGAATATAACCGCATAACCATCGGCACACGCGACCAGATGGAGTGCTTTATCCGCGTTTGCGAGATGATCCTGACGGAAACCGTCTGAATCTAAAGAAAGGCATAGTTATTATAATGAGATACGCAGAAATCGC
>CAYYRY010000249.1:1780-2956 GCA_964474245.1 uncultured Ruminococcus sp.
GAGGCAGTAAATGAGAACTGCGGAGATTAACAGAAAAACCGCTGAGACCGATATCATCCTGAAGCTTGACCTTGACGGAACAGGTGTCGGAATGATAAGCACCGGATGTCCCTTCCTCGACCATATGCTCACTCTCTTCACCCGTCACGGCAGATTTGACCTGAAGCTGAGCTGTAATGGTGACGTTGACGTGGATTACCACCATACCGTCGAGGATATCGGAATTGCCCTGGGCGAAGCCTTTGACAAGGCTCTCGGCGACAAACGCGGTATCAACAGATACGGCAGTATGATACTCCCCATGGACGAGTCTCTCGTTCTCACGGCAGTTGACCTGTCCGGCAGAGCACATCTTGAATATGATCTCACCATTCCCACAGAAAAGGTAGGCGACTTTGACTGCGAGCTCGTACGTGAATTCTGGCTCGGCTTTGTCAGAAACTGCCGCTGCACTCTCCACATCAAGCAGTTCGCAGGCCTTAATTCTCACCATATCATAGAGGGTACGTTCAAATCCGCAGCCCGCAGCTTCCGCGAAGCAGTTGTCATCGACAAGGCATTCGCCAATGAGATCCCCTCAACCAAAGGAGTCCTCTGATGATAGCGATAATCGACTACGGAGTCGGAAACCTCTTTTCCTTAAAAAGCTCCCTTAACGCCATAGGCGCAGAGGTCACCGTAACGGGTGACCCCGACGTAATAAAAGCCGCCGACAAAATAATTCTCCCCGGTGTAGGTGCATTCGGCGACGCCGCCGCAAAGCTCAAAGGCTCAGGCATGGCTGACGTGGTAAAAGCCGAAGCAAACGCAGGCAAGCCTCTTATGGGAATCTGCCTCGGTATGCAGCTTCTCCTTGAAAAAAGCTATGAATACGGTGAACACGAAGGTCTCGGTCTTATAAAAGGCGAGATCCGTCCCATCGCAGACGTTATCCCTAATGGTCTGAAAGTTCCCCACATAGGCTGGAATGCTCTCAAATTTAAGGGTGAAGCATCTCCTATATTCCGCTACATCAATGATGGCGACCACGTTTACTTCGTTCACTCCTTCTATGGTACCAATTGCGATGAAAACGTCATTGCCACCGCAGAATACGGTGCCGACCTAACTGCGGCTGTGGCTCGTGACAACGTATACGGCTGTCAGTTCCCTCCCGAAAAAAGCGGAGACGTAGGA
>CAYYRY010000250.1:0-2947 GCA_964474245.1 uncultured Ruminococcus sp.
GTTCTTTTTCTATTGCCTTGATAAAAAATATATGATATAATAACCTTGAAGATATCATTTTCTGGAGGACGAAATGAAAAAACGTATTTTAAGCATACTTCTCGTAACCGCAATGCTTCTCACGTCCGCTGTGAGTGTATTTGCGGCGGCAGTAGAAGCTACCCACCCCTTCACGGACGTACCCGTTTGGGCAAACGCAGTTGTTAATACTGTATATGAGAAGGGAATCATGACGGGAACGGACTCTACCACGTTTGATTCCAACGGTGTGTTCACGAGAGAACAGCTGGCAACCACACTATACAGAATGTCAGGCTCCACGGAAACGGGTACCGCTGACGACTTGAGTGCAGTCCTCGCAGACGGCGCCGGCGTGTCCAAGTGGGCTATCTCCGCTGTAAAGTGGGCGTATGACAATAAGATCACTACGGGTATCGAAAGAGACGGTAAGCTCTATTTCGATCCCAAGGTAACCGTGACCCGTGAGCAGGCGGCTACGTTCATTATCAGATTCATTGACGACATGGGCATCACCATCGGCACGGACAAAACGGCAGATCTGAAGGACCTTGATAAAGTCAGCAAGTTTGCGAAGGAGTCCGTAAGCCGTTCCATCGCCGCAGGTATCATCACCGGAGACGGTAACGGTTACTTCACACCCAAGGGTGACACAAACCGCGTTTCAGCGGCAGCTATGCTTGCACGTATTCCCGAGGCGAATAACGGTATCATCATTCCCGATTACAACAAACCGAGCCAGGACGAAAACGACCCCAATCCCACTGCTATCGGTGAGTTAGCCACGGGCGCGTATACCCTCACGGAGGATTTCAAGATATCACAGGCAGTCGTTTTGGATGACGCAGGTCCCGGTAACGAGTACACCGTAACGGATATCGGCGATCACGGCTGGCACGAAACGAGAGTCGTCCGTAACGAATACGGTACTTACATGGTAGTAGTACAGGACGAGTACCTGCTTGAGAACGGAACGTATCTCGATCAGTACACATATGCCATCGCAGAGGCGAAGTTTATGATAGTTCAGGTCACTGACGACGGCTTCAAGAGCGTTTACGAGGGTACTTTCCCCATCGCGGGCAACTGCGCTCCCAACCTTCTCTGCGGAAACGACGGAATGATCTACGTCGTAAACATTCTCGTTGACCCCGTAAGCTATTTCCATTCCGACCTTGTTGAATACAGCGCATATCTCGCGGTACACGAGTTTGACACCAAGACGAATACCATCGTACACGTTGGACGCGCCGTCGTTCCCTTTGAGAACCCCGATCCCGATGCTTTCCAGATCGACGGAGTTCCGAAGGTTGGCGTTATGAACGCCGACAAGCAGCACCCCATGATCGATAACGTAAACAACACCATTCACGCATGCTTCGGTGCAGGCGGTAACTTCGGTACAGGTTACGTTTCATGGTTCAATTACGATATCACCACCCATACCTGGGAGGATAAGAACTACAACGGCGAGATTCCCGCAGGCGCAAACCGCTTCGAGTACTTCAACCTTTTCGCTGACGGAAAGGGCGGTATGTTCGGCGTAGGCTGCAGAACGGGTACTCCCGAGCAGCTCGTTAAGATGTATAAGGATCTGTACGGCGCAGACATCAAGTTTAACTCCAACGGATACGTATGGGATGCCGTATATCTCTTTGCTATCCCCGATATGCATAAGGAAGAGGTAGTAATATTAGACAGGATCTACGAGCCCGACTACACCAATGAAAGATACTTCCCCAAGGATAACGGTATGGTCTCTCCCGCTTCCGCTTGTACATATGACGGCGGCTGTACCTTCCTTGCATCCAACGGATATTTCTACGTGTTCTACTCATCTCAGCAGAGCTATTACTATGCTGTGTACGACGCAAATAACGGCTTTGAGAAGCTCAGAAGCAAAAAGCTGACGTTTAAAAACACAAGCACCGGTAACAGTAAGTATCAGTTGGCAATCGGCGAAAACACAAACGGAGACATCTACCTTGTAGCCGTAGATTCTGCAAAGGCAAACGCTGAGATCGAGCTGTATAAGATCGATCTTGAACAGACGAATATATTGGTATCTCTGATAAAGGATGAGAGTGGAAAGACGGCAGCCATTCCAATGAAGATCAAGCAAAGCTCCGCTCAGCTAAAGCATAACCGTCTTGCGGCAACGACGACGAGAAGCTGTTCTATTCAGGATAACGTGCTTTGCATACTTACCTCCATGGATATGGGCGGAAACCGTAGTACCACCCTCGACGATGAGTTGAAGAACGGTCAAGAATACGACGCCTTCCAGCACAGCGGTTTTGCTACAACGAACTACATATTCTACTCAATAGAATTGCCTCACTAATCAGCATCTTCCGCCTACGGTAAACGGCAGTCGGCTAAAAAAAGAACTACAGCAGACTATGGCTCAGCCATAGTCTGCTGCCGCTTTGTGCCCCCGTATCGCAAAAGAGGTGCTGCATTTCAAGTTTTTGCGGTAGTTTTCATACATTACTCACAAATAACTATTGAAAAAATGTGAGAAATGTGATACTCTATAAAGAGAGGATACTTGTGAGCTACCCTCCTCAGATAAATAATAAATTTTATATACATAAAGGAGACAAAAACCAATGGCAGAAAGCAGACTTATCGGCAGTTATCCCGTGATCGGTATCCGTCCCACCATCGACGGCCGCCGCGGTCCCCTCAAGGTAAGAGAATCACTTGAAGACCAGACCATGGCTATGGCAAACGCTGCTGCAAAGCTTATCACAGAAAACCTTTGCTACTCTAACGGAGACCCCGTAAAGGTAGTTATCTCCGACACCACCATCGGTCGTGTTGCGGAAAGCGCGGCTTGCGCTGAAAAGTTCAAGAGAGAGGGCGTTGACATCACCCTCACCGTTACACCCTGCTGGTGCTACGGCTCTGAAACCATGGACATGGA
>CAYYRY010000251.1:0-2930 GCA_964474245.1 uncultured Ruminococcus sp.
ACTCTTAACGTAGCCGTAATACCATTTGTCCGCTACCACGTCGTCAAACGGTATTTCCGCACTTTCCATAGTTGCCGACACAGGCATTATAATTGATACACCGGCAAGTATCATAAGTGAAAGCAGAAGAGATATAACACTTTTCATATCTTGTTTACTCCTGTTTGATAAATACTTTAAGTTGCAGGACCGATATCTTGTACGTTCAAAATATCCTGAACAGTCTGTTTAAGTTTCACCATAAACGCATCCTTTTCAGCCTGTGTTTCACCGGGGATCTCATTGGGCTTCAGGTCGCCGTTATTTTGGTCCAGGGGGGATGCGTCATAAATATCGCAGTACAATGCAAGTGCCGCGCAGTAACCCATAAGTCTCGTCGGATGGAGTCCGTCGGGATAGGTGTCCCTTAAAGAGAGGTTTAAGGCAGTGTTGAATTCAGATAATTCGGAAACGAATAAGAGAGGAAGATTATAATCCTCAGCATATATCTTTTTAATACCGAGAAAAAGTTCAGTATAATCTTCATTAAAGATTCCTAAGTTATATGATGCGGTGAAAGCGTAGTAATCCTGGTCATTTCCGATAATACTTTGCAATTTTTCAACCTCATTATCGCCAATGCCAAGGCTTCCTCTTCCGAATCCGGGCGGTACTTTTGGGGCTGTGTTTGCAAGCTCTTTCAGCCTTTCATTTTCACCCATCCTCGGAAACGAACCGCCGCCTTCCTGAATAATAAAGATATCAGCCAGTTCAGCGATCTTCGTGTCGGGATGCATATTAGCAGCGAACCATTCTGCATGTTCCTTTGTTACAAGAGGAGTTTCACAATGATCGTAGGAATATACCTTCATCTTCTCGTCGTTTGCAATTGCTTTGAAGTGTATCGGTATGTTCCCCGTTCCGTTTATGCTGTTGCCTATGAATACCACGTAGGTGTATTCGCCCGTGTCGATAGGGACTGAATTTTCTATGAGACGGTTTATCATTGCCGCAGCTTCAGCACGGCTGATAGGTTGAAAATACCTGAAGACCCCGCCGGGCAATCCGTTTATAACCTCTGCCTGATAAAGAAGCTTTTCAGCTTCCTTTGCATAGGCGGGTGTCAGCATGGAGTCGCGGAGACTACCGTCCCGTTTGGCAGGCAGTTCTATCTCTGCGCAGTAAGCGTATCGGCAAAGGAAAGCTGCAAACTCCGCACGCGTAACATTATCGTTGGGGGCGAAATATGTCTGAGTCTTTCCGGTGGTAATTTTGTTTTCAGCCGCCCATGCTACTGCGTCCGAATACCATGTTCCGCTTTCAACGTCTGTGAAGCCATGTGAAGTATTTACACTCGGCTCACCGGCCATACGGTACAGTATTGTAACGCACATAGCCCGTGACAGTTTTCCGTCGGGCAAAAAGCGGTTTTCGTCTACGCCGTTCATAATACCGCACCCGGTAACGAACTTTACGTTTTCGTAATACCATTTGTCAGCTGCCACGTCGTCAAACGGTATTTCTGCACTTTCCGCTGTCGCCGACACAGGCGTTATCATTATTACACCGGCAAGTATCATAAGCAAAAGCAGAAGAGATACAATTCTTCTCATATTTAGTTTACTCCTATATGTTTTTACTTCCATCCATTCAACGCTTTAAGCTTTGAAGCTTGCGTCTTGCGCGCTCAAGGCGTTTTCTGACACATTCCTCACTGATCCTTAATACTGCAGACGCTTCGTGGGCAGTAAGTCCTTTGAAACAAATACATTCAATGACATCGCGATATTTTTTCGGCAGCTTATTAACTATTTCACGAACTGCAACAAGCTCACCACCGTCACCGGAGGAGCAACCGACTAATGTGTTGTCGGCGTATTCTGAAAGCACTTCACAAAAGCCGCGCTCACGTTCATTCCGCCTGTACATATCTATTGCAGTATTTTTAGCGGTCTTCAACGTAAAGAGCTTACAGGCATCACTTCTCGGATCACTGATCCTGTCACGTGTCCTGATCAGCTTCAAAAAGCTTTCACTAACGGCATCCTCCGCCGCATAGCGATCATTGAGTATCGCAAAGCATATCCGAAACATCTCCTGCTCATAAAGTGTATACAGCAGTGATATCTTCTCGCTGTCACTCATTTGAACTTTCAACGACTCACCTCCGTTTCATCTGTTTTAAATCCGGATTTCATATATTTTAACGAATCTCAAATACCGTTTGTGACATCTTACAGAAAATTTTTTTGAAATTTTCAATAATAGTTTAATAATTTACAGTATATAAAGAAAAGTGCTGTCTCAGAATCGACAACACTTATCGTTATAATATTTTATGAATAGCTGCTATTAAAGCTCGCAGTTACCAACCGTGCGGGGGAAAGGAACAACGTCACGAATGTTGGAAACGCCCGTGAGATACATTACGCAGCGCTCAAAGCCAAGACCGAATCCTGCGTGACGGGCAGAGCCGTACTTACGAAGGTCAAGATAGAAGCCGTATGCTTCCTTTTCAAGTCCAAGCTCGTCCATTCGTGCGGACAATTTTTCAATATCGTCCTCACGCTGGCTTCCGCCGATGATCTCACCGATACCCGGTACGAGACAATCCATAGCCGCAACGGTACGTCCGTCGGGATTCAGCTTCATATAGAATGCTTTGATCTCCTTGGGATAATCTGTGACGAATACGGGACGCTTGAATACTTCCTCGGTAAGATATCTCTCGTGCTCCGTCTGGAGATCGCATCCCCACTTAACCTTATAGTCAAACTTATCGTTATTCTCAGAAAGAAGCTCAATAGCCTCCGTGTAGGTAACGTGAGCGAAATCGCTATTCACAACGTTACTAAGGCGTTCTATGAGTCCCTTATCAACAAAGCTGTTGAAGAATCTCATCTCCTCCGGAGCATTCTCCATAACGTAGTTGATAACGTATTTGAGCATAT
>CAYYRY010000252.1:0-2926 GCA_964474245.1 uncultured Ruminococcus sp.
GAAAAGCTTCTGCTTTGCTATGTATTACGTGTTCACCAGCCTCTCCGACAGCTTGCCCCCGAAATCAACATTAATCCAGTATAAAATATATCTATAACCGGTCCTCCTCGCGTGTGCATGGCACATTTGGGTCATTGAACTAAAAAAAATACATTTTCCCCTTGACTTTATATGGTAATCAAGGTAAAATCTATAGTAGATATTTATTTTCAGGAGACATAAAAGTGAAAAAGATCATTTCAACTTTTCTTGCACTAATCATGCTATGCTTAGCTTCGGTGCCTGCCATCGCCATGAGTGATGCTAAGTTCGACTGGGTGCCCGGAAGCACCGAGTACACGGCTATCCCACGCGACTCCGACGTTATCGCACGTATCGTTATCGGAAGCGACGTTCACATCGGTGACGTGAACGCGTCTCCGAAGTTTGAAAACGCATACAAAACATCGGCAAGCTCGGAGGAGCTGATGCTTTCATTCTTGCAGGAGACCTGACCGACAACGGCAGAGCTACTCAGTACGAGGAGCTGATGCGTATTGTCAATGCCAACACCAAAGACCCGACAGTTGACGTAGACGGCTTTTCTGCCACCGGTACAGAAGACGCTCCCGTTGACACCACGCTTCTCGCCATGGGTAACCACGAGTATTTCACTCACGATACAGAGAAGGCGAGTGCGCTGTTTACCGAAACCACAGGACAGGCACTTGACAAGGTCTACTGGGTCGCAGGCAAGGTTCCCGTGATCAAGGTGAGCATGATCAGCGGCCAGTACAGGGCAAATTTTGCTTCAAGACATGAGTTTATAAAAGAATCTCTCGAAGCCATCGAAAAAACGGGATATGAAGGACACATATTCCTCATAACCCATATTGCTGCGGCAGATACCGTTGTCGGATCATCATCCGATCCCTTTGCCCCCGAGACCTTAGAGCTTCTTGCGAAATATCCTCAGGTTATCAATGTTTCGGGTCACTCCCACCAGGTGATCAACAACCCCAAGTTTATTGATCAGTCCGCAGGCTTTACCTCCATCACTGATGGAGTTGTGGGCGAAGACTACGACGATGCAGACCCTGAGTATCTCGGCTCAGGAATCATCGTTTTCGACGTGAAAAGCGACGGGACGACCGAATTCCACAGAGTTGACCTTGAAAACGGCAAGATCCTCTACGACAATGAGAAGTGGGTGCTTGATTCCTCGCACACCGCAAAGGATTTTATCTATTTTGCAACTCCGGGCAAAACGACAAACCCCAATGCATACCACGTGAAGGCAAAGGCGCCCTCATTCCCCGCAGACGCATGGGTCAAGTTTGAGGAAGTGGGAGACCACGACTCCGTAAGAGTAACGTTCACTCCCAACGCGATCCCTGCGACAAACAACAACTACGATTACGTTTACAGATATACCGTTACGGCAAGGTCATCTGACGGTGACGTGGTATCTGCCTCTGTTGCAAGCGATGAGTACAAGCCCGTAGCTAAGAGAGCTAAAACCTTTACAGTAGATCTTAACGGACTTTACTGGAACAAAGACTATGAGGTATCGGTCATCGCACAGACCGCCTACGGAAACAGCAGTAAACCTCTTACAGCAGAAGGATATGCAAACATAGGCGCATACCCCTTCGGCCAGAGCATCCCGAGACCCGTCTACGACATAGACTATTCCTACGGAAAACAGGCTGACGCTATGGGGCATACTCTCACAGAGGGATTGATCAACAAGATCGTATTCGATGACAGTATCGCTCAGAATGCGCTTTACCTGCACGGATATCAGACTCACAGATACGCCTTCGGCAAGTCTGATCTTGAGGCTATTCAAAATGAGTTCACCCTTGAGACTTACTTCAACATCTCCGACGTTCAGCCCGAACAGACCGTTATCGGAATGCGCGATTCCTGCGGAATTGAAATTGCAGTTACCGCAGGAAAAATGAAGGTGATCGTTGAAACTTCAAAGACCGGTGATATCGAACCTGCATATGACATTCCCGTAAGCTCGGGAGAGTGGGTCCACGTCACTGTAACCTACGATCACAAGACGATATCACTGTACATAAACGGCGAGCTTTATACGTCCGCAAGATTCTCAGGTGGACTGGCTCGAACATGGGACGATGAGGCAGATGAAAACGCTTTCTTTATAAATATAGGCGGATTTAAAAGAGGATCAGATTCCGAGACGGTATCCCAGGGTACTCTTTTGAACTGCTTCCGTCTCTACAGAGGCGCCATGGATGCAGATATGGTAAAGGCTGCTTATGAAAAGGCTGTAGCTCCAAACGCGGCACTTCCCTTCGAGGACGTGAAGGACAGCGCATGGTACTCACCGAGCGTAAGATACGCTTATGAAAACGGACTCATGAACGGCACCTCCGCCACCGCATTTGATCCTACGGTCGAGACCTCCCGTGCCATGATCGTTCAGCTTCTCTACAACATGGAGGGCAGACCTGAGGTAGAGTACAAGCCCATCTTCACTGACGTCAGCGAAAAGGCTTGGTATGCCAAAGCCGTTATCTGGGCATACGAGAACGGAGTTACAGCAGGCTCATCCGCTACCACCTTCTCACCCGACACTCTCGTTACACGTGAGCAGGTCGCAGTGTTCCTTTACAGGTTCATGAAGGACTACAAGGGAGAAGAAATGGCTGAGGGTGCTGACCTCTCCTCCTTCCCCGATGCAGATAAGATCAGCCATTACGCAGGCTTTGCCGATGCTGTGGCATGGGCAAACGGAGTGGGCATCATCACCGGTAAGACCTCCGAAAACGGCGCGATCCTCGCTCCTCTTGACCGTGCTCAGAGATGCGAGACCGCCACAATGTTCGCCCGATTCCACAGAAGCTTCGCATCATGATCTCAATCGAGTAGGAGGCTGACCATTAGTTGATCAGCCGACCTCTCACACCACCGT
>CAYYRY010000253.1:0-2920 GCA_964474245.1 uncultured Ruminococcus sp.
ACCCGAGTGCTCCGAGGAGGAGCTTGTACGCCGTGCCCTGGAGTCACCCGTGGGCTCACCGAGGCTGTCGGAGCTCGCCCGCGGAAAAAAGAATATCGTTATTATCGCCAGCGACCACACGAGACCCGTCCCCAGCCGCGTGATCATCCCGCAGATGCTTAGCGAAATAAGAAAAGGCTCACCTGATGCCGAGATCACGATCCTCATCGCCACGGGATGCCACCGAGGTACAACCAAGGCGGAGCTTATATCAAAGTTCGGCAGTGATATAGTAGAGCGAGAGAGGATTTACGTTCACGACTGTGACGAGAGGGAGCGTCTTGTGAACATCGGTACGCTGCCGTCGGGCGGTGAGTGCGAGATAAACTCCATTGCCGCTGAAGCGGATCTTTTGGTGGCGGAGGGATTCATCGAGCCCCACTTCTTCGCTGGCTATTCCGGAGGCAGAAAAAGCGTTCTTCCCGGAGTCGCAGGACGGAGCACTGTCCTTGCAAACCACTGCTCGGAATTCATAGACCACCCGAAGGCAAGAACGGGCGTGCTTAACGGAAATCCCATCCACCGGGATATGCTGTGGGCGGCAAAAACAGCCGGACTTGCGTTCATAGTAAACGTGGTGCTTGACGAAAACAAAAAGGTAATATACGCCGTTGCGGGAGATGCGGAAAAGGCTCACGCGGAAGGCGTCGGATTCCTCTCATCCCTGTGCGCCGCAGACGCACGTAACGCTGACGTCGTAATTACCACCAACGGCGGGTACCCCCTTGACCAGAATATGTACCAGGCGGTGAAGGGAATGACGGCGGCAGAGGCTACCGTCAGGGAAGGCGGCGTTATAATCATGTTAGCCGAATCGGGCGACGGCATCGGAGGCGAGCATTTTTACAGACAGCTTGCAGATGAAGCGGATATAGAAAAGACCATGGCTCTCTTCAGAAGCCGCGACAGGCTTGAGACGGTCCCCGACCAATGGCAGACGCAGATACTTCTCAGAGTGCTCATGCGCGCACGGGTGATATACGTGTCCGAAATGGATGACGAGACCGTAAAGGAGATGCACATGACTCCCGCCCACTCCATTAAGGAGGCGATGACTATTGCCGCCGATATGCTCGGCAAGACCGACTTTACGGTTACCGCCATTCCCGACGGCGTGTCGGTTATAGTTAAGGCGTAAGCTTGAAAATAAAGTGTGCCTAAGGCGCCCGTAAGCTGTAAACGTGAAAGGATGTCCGAAATGAAGAACACTCGAAGAAAACAAAAGCTTGTGCTCGACGTATCGTTTGCCGTACTATGGGTATCATGCTCATCTCATCAACTCTGATAATCCTCCACCTTGCCATGTCACCGTGGGTGATCCTTGTCGCAGAGGCCGATATTTATTATTGCCTCAGGTATCTTATGTTTAAGCCGACAAAATCAAAAAAGCCCCTTGCCGCTTTAAACGTATTGTCTCTTGCGGTGTCTGCTGCCGTGTTTTTATTGCATCTTGCGGAATATATCCTTTGCAGTAAAGCGGGAGTTATACATATCTATACTCAAGATGTATTCGACGTCCTTCAAGTGTGGATGCTCCTGTATCTGATATTCCGTGGTGCGTATTTTATCCTTGAGTACGTGCTGTGCCGAGGAGACAGAGAAGTGTTCAAGGCGTGATATCTTGATGAGGACGTGCTCATTGAGGGCAGAGTGCACGGTGACAGATTCTTCCCCGATACGGACAAATGCGGCTTTGCCTCACAGCAGCTTGACAAAGGCGCTGTCGGACGTGAGGTGTTCTTCGACCTTGACGAAGCATTTTCTGTATGCGGAGATGTTCCGGTAATAACCGAAGGCACTGATTTTGAATGATAGTATTTTGCAAGTAATATATTATAAGCGGTATTTAAGTCGGATGCTTAAATACCGCTTTGGTAATTATAGTAATTAATGGGAGGTTGGCGTCTATGAAAAAAACTGCGGGAGTACTTTTTACTCTTTTGCCAAAGCATTGTTCACAAGTGTGGCAAATCTTTTACTTATGATAGCCATGGATTCGATATGTACCTTTTTGCCACCCACGAAAAGAGTCATGGAGTCGTTGTTCCGCTTCAGAGCAGTGATATCACTGAAGCGGTAAACGTGCTTGTTCCCGAGGAATGTAGTATACTCAAACTCTTCATCGGACGTCACGCGGATCTTCTGATTCCTGCGGCACATGACTGCAGATACTCCGAGAACAAGCGCAAATGCGGCAAAGATGAGCAGCATCTTATTCCATACGAAGAAGTAAGCTACCGCCAGCGCAACAGCTCCCGCCACAAGAGCAAAGCCGAATGCAAGAAGAAAATTCGGCAGATGAACGTCGTATTCCTCATCTTCCTTTACTCCCGCAATGGCGAGGAGCATTTCCGTAAGACGGACAAAAAGTCTGAATTTCATGAGCACTTCTCCTTTGTTAATTCTTTTTATGATCGTCAAAAAGTCTTGTTTTCCTGAAAGCTGACACGAATAGTGTTCCCACGATGATACCTGCGATCCCTTGAAGTATGTTTAACGGAACGTTTGTGAGAGACGGGACAAAGCCGTAAAGAAAGCTTTCAAACAAAAGATACCCGCATATCATAACCGCTTCTCCGCAGATGCCTGAGATTACTCTTGAAATAAGCTCCCCCGTCTTTTTATGCATAAGCATAAATACACCGGATGCCGTGATGGCGATAATACCCTTTATAAGAAAGGTAGCAGGAGCGTATAAAGCATATCCCGAAAATAAATCGGCAAGTGCGCTTCCTACAGCCGCAGATGCGAAGGCGTAAACGGGCGACAGCAGCCAGCCGCACAGAAGAACTACTGAGTCTCCGAGGTTTATGTAGCCTCCCTGCGGTGTGGGGATCTTTATTATCATCGTTGCAACGCAGGTAAGCGCTGCAAGCATAGC
>CAYYRY010000254.1:0-2917 GCA_964474245.1 uncultured Ruminococcus sp.
ATACTTTTAAAGCTGATCCGCAAGGCCGAAGATGAGGCTTTCCGTCTTTTCCCAGCCCAGACAGGGGTCGGTGATGGACTTGCCGTACACACCCTCGCCGATCTTCTGGGTGCCGTCCTCAATGTAGCTCTCGATCATGAGTCCCTTCACGATCTTCTTAACGTCTGCGTTATGACGGCAGCAGTGAAGAACCTCGTTTGCAATTCTCGTTTGCTCAAGGTAACGCTTGCCGGAGTTCGCGTGGTTGGTGTCGATGATGACAGCGGGGTTCTTTAAGTCAGGCCTCTTGGCGTAGGTCTCGGCAAGACGGGAAAGATCCTCGTAGTGGTAGTTGGGGAAGGAGTTTCCTCTGTCGTCCACGTAGCCGCGGAGGATGGCGTGGGCAAGGGGGTTGCCGGCGCTCTTTACCTCCCAACCGCGGTATATGAACGCGTGGGAGTGCTGTGCGGCGGTGATGGAGTTCATCATTACGGAAATGTCACCCGAGGTAGGGTTCTTCATTCCCACGGGGATGTCAAGTCCGCTGGACGTAAGTCTGTGGAACTGGTTTTCAACGCTTCTCGCGCCGATGGCAACGTATGAGAGCACGTCGTCAAGATATCTGTAGTTCTCGGGATACAGCATCTCGTCCGCACAGCTGAACCCTGTTTCCCTCAGAGAGCGCATATGAAGCTCACGGATGGCAATAATACCCTTTAAGAGATCGGGATTCTCCGTAGGATTCGGCTGATGGAGCATACCCTTGTATCCGTCGCCCGTGGTGCGGGGCTTACCGGTGTATATGCGTGGGATGATGATGATCTTGTCTTCCACCTGCTCCTGTACGCGGCGCAGACGGGAAATGTAGTCGAGTACGCTGTCCTCGTTGTCTGCGGAGCAGGGTCCGATAACGAGGATGAGCTTATCACTCTCACCGGTGAATACGCGTCTGATCTCACAGTCGCGCGCCGCCTTCAGTGCGCTCAGCTCAGGTGTCATGGGGTACTCCGCCTTTATATCCTTCGGAATGGGAAGCTTTCTTATAAATTCCATATTCATGTGTGTTGCCTTCTTTCACTTTTGTGTCTATTGGTATGTTTATGTTTTTGATCTATAATTATTCACCGAAGAACAGCTCTTCGATCCGCTGACAGGTGTGTTCTACCACGCCGTCGGTAACTATCTCAACGTCCGACGCCTCCACGTACCTTGCGTACCTTTCCTCAAATCTGCGTCGGAGCGCCTCTCTGTCCATTGACAGGGGACGCGACGGTGTGGGTTTTATCTCGTCGAGGGGACGGTTGATGAAGTACAGCCTGCCGCATCTTTTCAGCATACGCAGGTTTTCGTCCCTCAGCACCGCACCGCCTCCGGTGGCGATGACCGCGCCCGTGTAATTTGACGTCACGTGATCCACAGCGGCAGTTTCCGCGTCGCGGAAGCCATCTTCCCCCACCTCTGCGAATATCTCCGTTATTGCCTTACCGCAGGTCTCGACTATAACGTCGTCAGTATCCACGAAGGGACGTCCGAGCATCTTTGACAGTCTCTCGCCCACCGTTGATTTGCCGCAGCCGGGCATTCCTATGAGGATGATGTTTTCCTTCGCCGCCCTGATACGGGAGTATACCTTGTCGCAGATACCGTCAGGGGCTGCCTTCGAGGTGAAATATTCACCTGCCTTCACCGCCTGCGCCACCAGCATATAAAGACCTCCCTCCGCAGGGATGCCTCGCTCTGCGGCGTCCACTATGAGATTGGTTCTGATTGGATTGTACACCGCGTCAATTACACCCTTGAGATGGGGAAATGCCGCAATATCGATGGGGGTCGCGGGGATGTTTTCCGTTCCGTTGTGAGCCGGGTACATTCCGCATGGGGTGGTGTTGATGATATAGTCAGCGTCAGAGTGACGACTATAAGCCTCATCGTAGGTAACGACTCCGTCACATCCCCGTCTGCCTACGGTGATTATCTCACCTGCACCGAGGCTTGATGCTACCGCACGGGCAGTTTTTGATGTGCCGCCCGTCCCGAGGATGAGCACCTTTCTGCCGCCGAGAGACGCACCGATGCGGCGAAGAAGTGCCTTCATTCCGTAAAAATCCGTATTGTAGCCATAGAGCACGCCGTCACTGTTGACGACGGTATTCACGGCACCGATGGCTTCGGCTGACGGGTCGATCACGTCGAGCATGGGGATGACCTTTTCCTTATAGGGGATAGTGACGTTCACTGCCTTGAAGCGCCTCTCTGCCATGAAGACTTCAAGCATCTCCCCTGTCAGCTCGCAAAGCTCGTAGCTGTAGCCGAAAGCCGACTCATGTATTTCCTTGGAGAAGCTGTGGGACAGCTTTCCTCCGATCAGTCCGTATTCCATATTTAGCAAAACCTTTTTGATAGCTGTCCGGATGAGACCTTGAAGCACAGTGTACAACAAAATATCCGGCTGAAGCTGAAAATATACTAAAGATTATACCACAGCTTCCGTTTCAAATCAAGTGCGGATGAATAAAAAGTCAAGCAATTTAATAAACTTTCGTGCTGCCTGCCGCTTTACGCACTTCCATGCTTCACGGGAAACGTAAGTGGATATTTAATATCGCAATGTTATGTGTATATTGCCAAAATGTAAAATGTGAAATAAATCGAAGAATATTTGATTTTACCATTGAATTTTTGACCAAAATAAGGTATACTTATAATGTTAAATTATATTTTGGAGGTATACCACCAATGACTAACAACAAGCACGTGCTTTCATGGATTGAGGAAATGAAAGCTCTTACACAGCCAGATAAGGTTGTTTGGATAGACGGCACAGAGGAGCAGGCAGAGGCTCTCCGCGCAGAGGCTTGCTCCACAGGCGAGATGATCAAGCTCCAGCAACTCCGCATCCGTCATGCCTGCGCCTCCTTTCGTGAATTAACAGCTGTCA
>CAYYRY010000255.1:0-2912 GCA_964474245.1 uncultured Ruminococcus sp.
GCCATCATTGAGGCAGGTGAGACTGAGTACACCAACATCGTTGCATTTGCCGATAAGGAAGAGACGGGAAGCTGTGGCGTTTCCGGTATGAAGTGCTCTCTCCTTGTTGATATTATTGACAATCTTGCATCCGCTATGGGGGCTAATCCCACCGTTGTGAGAAGCAAGTCCATCTGCCTTTCCGCAGACGTTGCGGCTGCATATGACCCCAACTATCCCGAAGTATACGAAAAGAAGAACTCCGCTATCCTCCATAACGGTGTAGCGCTTGCCAAGTATACGGGCTCCGGCGGTAAGGGTAACACAAACGACACGTCCGCTGAGGTAGTAGGCTTCGTACGCGGAATGTTCGACGAGGCAGGCGTTATCTGGCAGCTCGCTGAGCTTGGCAAGGTTGACCAGGGCGGCGGAGGCACCGTTGCTATGTACGTGTCTCAGTTCAACATTGATACCATTGATATCGGTGTTCCCGTTCTTTCAATGCACGCTCCCTTTGAGATCATCTCCAAGGCTGACCTTTACGAGGCATACGAAGCATTTGCTTCATTCTGCAAATAAGACTATGACAACAGATGACGTACCCGCGGGGATCCCGTGGGTACGCTATCTCTCAGAAATCAAAACTTAAGAGGAAAATTGCGTTATGATCGACAGGCTGAGAGATGCCGAAAAAAGGTTTGAGGCGGTGGAGGCTGAGCTTGCGCTTCCTGAGACCGTTTCAGACAATAAAAGATATACCGAGCTTATGAGGGAGTACAAAAATCTCACTCCTCTCATAGAAAAATACAGAGAATACGTGCGTACCCAGCGTGATATTGAGGATTCCCGTGAGCTTATGGAAATGTCCGATGAGCCGGAACTGCGTGAGCTTGCCGCCGAGGAATATAAGGAGGCGAAGGGGCGTATCTCAGTGCTTGAGGAGGAGCTCAAAATTTTGCTTCTGCCTAAGGATCCCATGGATGACAAAAACGTCGTCGTTGAGATACGTGCCGGTGCGGGCGGAGATGAAGCCGCGCTGTTTGCGGGAGTTCTGTTCAGAATGTACACCATGTACGCTGACTCAAAAAGGTTCAAGACCGAAGTCGTCAGCATGAACGAAACGGGACTCGGCGGGTACCGTGAGATCACCTTTATCGTATCGGGAGAGGGAGCTTATTCCCGCTTTAAATACGAGGTCGGTGTACACAGAGTACAGAGAGTACCGGAAACTGAAACATCGGGACGTATTCATACGTCCACAGCTACCGTTGCCGTGCTCCCTGAGGCAGAGGACGTTGAGGTGGAGATCAATCAGTCTGACCTTACCATTGAGACCATCAAGTCAAGCGGTGCGGGCGGTCAGCACGTCAACAAGACGGAATCTGCCATCCGTATGATACACAAGCCAACGGGAATCGTCATCGAGTGTCAGGATGAACGAAGCCAGTTTAAGAACAGAGATAAGGCGATGAAGCTGCTCAGAGCCAAGCTTTACGATATGAAGCGTGCGGAGCAGGATGAGAAGATCGCTTCTGCCAGACGTTCACAGGTTGGCACTGGCGACCGTAGCGAGAGGGTGCGTACCTACAACTACGGGCAGGGAAGAATTACGGATCACCGCATAGGACTTACGGTGCATTCTCTCGAAAGCTTCCTTAACGGAAATATTGACTTTATGATAGATGCTTTGGCTACCGCTGATGCGGCGGAGAGACTAAAGGGTGAGTCTGACTAAGCCTGCTGTGCCAAGATAAAAAGATTGAAAGAGTATTTGATTTGAAAACGATTGTATATAAAATAAGCGGTACTGCCGAGGACAGTGAGGTACTGAGCGAGGCAGGACGCATCCTTAAGGAAGGCGGTCTCGTTGCATTCCCGACAGAGACCGTTTACGGACTCGGTGCGTCTGCTTTGTCGGAAAGTGCCGCGGAAAAGATATATGCCGCAAAGGGTCGTCCGTCGGACAATCCGCTGATAGTCCACGTGGCAGACCCAGCAGATGCTGAGAAGTATGCATATACCTCTCCCCTTTACTATGAGCTTGCGGATAGGTTCATGCCGGGACCGCTGACGGTAATAATGCCCAAGCGTGATGTAATCCCCGAGGCTGTTACGGGCGGACTTGACACAGTGGCTGTCCGTTGTCCCGTGAATGAGATGGCAAGAGAGCTTATCAGACGTGCCGACGTTCCCGTAGCCGCGCCCAGCGCGAATCTTTCGGGAAGTCCGTCGCCCACCAGTGCCGCCCACGTTTTTGCAGATCTTGACGGAAGGATAGATATGCTCATCGACGGCGGTGAATGTGACATCGGAGTGGAGTCTACCGTTATCTCCATAGCGGACGGTATCGTGACCATACTCCGTCCGGGGGCTGTGACCGAGGAGATGCTGAGTGGCGTATGCGATGACGTAAAAATAGACCGTGCGGTAACGGATATTGCAAGTGTGGGCGCAAAGCCTGCGTCTCCGGGAATGAAGTACAAGCATTATTCCCCCAATGCCAACGTTGTGCTGGTTGATGCCGAGGGAGACGCCTTCGTAAGATACGTGAACCTTGTTTCCGACGAGAGAGACGGCGTGTTTGCTTCTTCCTCCGAGGCGGATGCCTTTACGTGCCGTGTACTCGTTACGGGAGAAAACGGTACGGTTGCGGAGTTAAATCACAGCCTTTACGCACTTCTCAGAGAAGCAGACGAGCTGAAACTCAAAAACGTATACATAAGAAAGCCTCCCGCATGGGGAGAGCACCTGGCGCTGTTCAACAGACTGATACGCGCGGCGGCAGGACAGATAATTAAGATTTGATCATTGAAATTTTGCCGCAGTTGCGGCTGAATGGAGAAAAATTTATAAGATGGCAAGAAAAAAGAAAACTCCCGAGCAGACCGAATATGTGGAGGCGTTCATCGCTGATCAGGCGATAACCGAGACCA
>CAYYRY010000256.1:0-2855 GCA_964474245.1 uncultured Ruminococcus sp.
TCGATATATAGTCTACACCAATATCCACAAGTTTTGCAACATTTTCTTTTGTAACGTTTCCGCTGCACTCGGTTTCGGCTCTGCCTGCGGTAAGTCTTACTGCTTCCTTCATATCCTCGATACTCATATTGTCGAGCATAATAATATCTGCGCCTGCCTCAAGAGCTTCTTTAAGCATATCCAGGTTTTCCACCTCAACCTCGATCTTACGGACAAACGGTGCATATTCCTTTGCCTTCAGTACAGCTTCTTTAACGCCGCCTGCAGCACCGATATGATTATCCTTTAAAAGAATACCGTCACTGAGGTTATAACGGTGGTTATATCCCCCACCAACCTTTACTGCGTACTTCTCAAATATACGCATACCCGGTGTGGTCTTGCGGGTATCAAGAAGCTTTGTTTTGCTTCCCTTGAGCAGATCTGCAATTTTACGGGTATAGGTTGCGATACCACTCATGCGCTGCAGATAATTTAGTGCTGTCCTTTCACCGGAGAGGAGCACGCGGATATCACCGCGAACTATGCCGAGCTTTTGTCCCTTCTTCACCTCATCACCGTCTGCGCAGGTGAAGGTCACTTCGGTTTTATCGTCAAGAAGTTCAAAGACTCTCTTGAACACATCAAGACCGGCAATAACACCGTCTTCTTTACAAATGAGTTCCACCTCACCAAGCTGATACTGTCTCATAACAGAGTTGGTGGTGATGTCCTCGCTCGTAATATCCTCCTGCAATGCAAGAAGGATTAGATTGTCTGCATTAAGCTTCATCGAAATATTATTCATGGCTGTTTTTTTCCTTTTCTATTGCATCCAAAACGATTTTCTTATATTTTTCAGCATATCCATCATACTGAGAAGCATCAATCGAAATGTCAGCACAATGCTGTGCCGGATTGTAATTATCAATAATGTGCGTCGCTGCTCTTTTTGCAAACACAAGACTTTCGAGCAGCGAATTACTTGCAAGACGGTTTCTTCCGTGTACACCGTTGCAGGCAGTTTCTCCTGCTGCATACAAACGGCTCATAGAGGTTTTACTGTACCTGTCAACATCAATACCTCCCATAAAGTAGTGCTGTGACGGAACGACCGGAATGGGTTCCTTGGTTACATCATAACCCTCTTCAAGACAACGCTTATATATGTTCGGAAAGTGGGATCTGATCTCCTCCACGGGAATGGGTGCCATAGAAAGCCAAACGTGTTTACTTCCTTCCTTTTTCATTTCCGCAAAGATAGCGCCCGCCACCACGTCACGGGGAAGCAGCTCATTGACAAAGCGCTCACCTTTACTGTTCAGAAGAACAGCACCTTCGCCGCGAACCGACTCGGAGATCAAAAACTCTCTGCCTTCATTTTCGGTATAAAGTGTTGTCGGGTGAATTTGAATATAGTCAATATGCTGCAGCCTGATGCCGTATTTCAGTGCCAAAGCAATTGCATCACCGGTAAGGTGCTTGTAGTTGGTTGAATGCTCAAAAACACCGCCGATTCCGCCTGTTGCAAGAACGGTATAGTCTGCCTGAATTGCAAAGTAATCGCCGTTTTCATCGTGACCGATAATGCCGTGGCACTCATTGTTTTCGCAAATGAGATCGACCATCGTGTAATTTTCGATGATTGTTATATTCTCTCGGTTTCTTGCCGTTTCAAGGAGATGCGAGGTAATCTCTTTACCGGTTTCATCTTCGTGGAACAGAATACGGGGACTGCTGTGTGCTCCTTCCCGTGTGTATGTAAACTCTTTCCCGTTCATTTCAAAGCGAACACCGAAGGATATAAGATCAGAAATAACCTCTCTGGATGAATGGATCATAATATGAACCGAGTCCGGATTATTTTCATAATGACCTGCCTTCATGGTGTCCTCGTAAAAAGCATCATAATCCTTTTCATCACGAAGGACACAGATTCCGCCCTGAGCCAGATAGGAATCGCTTCTGCGAGCCTTATTCTTTGTTACAATTGTTATGTTTTTATCTTTGGGAAGATTCAGGGCACAGTATAGACCTGCCACACCGCTTCCCACAACTAAAATATCTGTTTTCATATTACTTCGCAAGCTCCAACATTCTGTCAAGAGGAAGAATCGCGCGGCGTCGAATATCCTCGTCTACGGTTACTACTTTGTCTTCATTTTGGAGTACCGACAAAACGGCAGCAAGTGTATTCAGCTTCATGTCTGCACAGCACGGGTGCGGATTCGGATAGTAAAAACGCTTGTCCGGGTTATCGGTAATCAGCTTATGATCCACACCATCCTCGGTACAGATAATAAATTCACTCGCATTGTTCTTCTTTGCGTATGCTATGATATCTGCTGTACTGCCAATATAATCAGACAGCTCAAGCACAGATGCATCACACTCCGGATGTGACAAAACCAATGCATTTGGATGCTTCTCTTTCTCTTCGCTGACCTGAGCCGGCGTGACCTTTGCATGGATCGGACAGCAACCATCATTAAGAATGATATTCTTTTCCGGAACCTGCCCGGCAACAAAACTTCCGAGATTGCGGTCGGGAATAAAGAAAATGTTCTTATTGGGCAACGCCTTCACGATTTTTACCGCGTTAGAGGACGTAACGCAAACATCGCTTTTGCATTTGAGCTCTGCGGTTGAGTTGATATAGCAAACCACCGCAAGGTCATCGTACTTAGATCTCATCTCTTCGATAATACCGTCTGCCACCATATGCGCCATAGGACAGTCTGCAGAGAGGTCAGGCATTAACACCTTCTTATCGGGATTTAAAATCTTCGCACTCTCTCCCATAAACTGAACACCGCAGAACACGATGATATCTGCATCAGATTGCTTTGCAATCTTTGCAAGATAGAACGAATCCC
>CAYYRY010000257.1:0-2845 GCA_964474245.1 uncultured Ruminococcus sp.
TTAATTTACAAGCTGCTTGGAATTTATTACCTGATGATATTTCAACCGTTAAAGTAGGCGTTATCGACACAGGAATAACTACTCATCCTGATTTTGATAATAATTTAGTTGATGGTTATGATTCGTATACCGATACTGTAATTAGTAAAACCTCGCCTAATGTAATCTACAATCCAACTAATATTTATGATCATGCTACATACGTAGCGGGGATGATCGGTGCAGAAGACAATGAAGAGGGAGTAATTGGAATCGTTCCAAAAGTTCAAATTGTACCACTTAGAGTAAGTGAATACGATTCATCTAGAAACTCACAAGTTATTGATGAAAGTAGTTTTGCTAGACTTGTATCTTATATGAATAATAACAACATCCCTGTTGCTAACTATTCAGCATATCCTAGTTTCGACTCTGCTGCAACTTTAGCATCTTATGAATCAATAATCAATAACTATTTCGGATTATTAGTCATTTCTGCAGGTAATAACAACAGTGAAATTAAACCTGCAAACGGATACGATTTAGTTCAAGCTAATTGCAACAACATTATAAGTGTTATGGGGACTGCTGTACTTAACAATAATGAAATCAGATATACCAGTTCCGGTCTAAGTTCAAACTATAGTTCTGAATATGTGGATATAGCAGCTCCATGGTTCAGTTACACTACTACATACCTTCGCAGTAATGGAACATACAATTACGGAATATTTGATGGTACATCTGCATCAGCTCCATATGTTACAGGTGTTGCTGCACTCATCAAATCAGTTTGCCCAAAAATTTCCACGAATGATTTGAAGACAGCAATTCTTGAGGGTGCCGACCAAAGGAATTCTTTAAACTCTTGCTGTATAGGTGGTCGTTTCCTTGATGCCAAAGGTGCTTTGGATTATGCTATTGATAATTATGAATTTTTACCCGCCAAAACATTCATGGAGGATATAAACAACGACGGCTGTGACGACCTTGTTTATTACCGTGAATATAACGGTCAAAGACATTTCCAAACATTCTTTGGAAGTAACTCATACTACCTCGGGAACCCAAGTACAGATGACGACACGATGACTTCTTATAATACGTTTAAGGATGATTTTAACGAAAATGATCTTGCATATCTCGGAGATGTAGACGGAGACGGTTTGAAAGATATAATCATCCATTCAACGAATACGTCAGGAAAGCGAGTTCTCACAGTATATAAGGGCAATTCAAATAAGCGCTTTGATTCCGGAATAGTAACGACTACTACCAATACTCACAACACAGCAACTTATCCTTGTGCTATGTTTGTCGGTGATTTCGACGGTGACCAACGTGATGACTTCCTTGTACATTACAGGGATACAAACGGAACAAGAACCAATTTATTATATTGCGCAAAGGGTCCCACTGACACCGATTCTACAAATGGATTGTTTAAAGATCCTATAAGAACCTATTCTTCCCGTACCTACGTTGACCCGTCAACCGACCCGATATTCATCTCAGATACTGACGGAAACGGATGTGACGATATAGTTATCCACTGGTCAGCTAATAACAAGAGACAGCTTCTCGTGTATCCCGGCAGTGTAAACGGTAAGTTCAACTCTACTGACGGAGTAAATGCCAAAAATGTAAATACTAATACAAATGATAACAGCGATACCGGTGTATATCCGTGCACTCTGCATATGGGTGACTTCAACGGGGACGGAAAAGGTGATTTCCTTGTTCACTATAAAACGCTCAGTAACAAACGAGCAAACTTCGTGTTCTGCGGAAACAGCAGCTATATGTTCGACAATGGAGTAAATACTACGTTCACAGAAACGTACTCGGATGCTGACAAGGTATACATCGGTGAGGTAACTGGTAATGACACTTCGGGCAAACGTAAAGACGACGTGATTGTTGTAAGTGTGTCAAACGGTATAAGACAGCTCACGACATACAGATCATCTCTTTCAGGGGATGCAACATTTGCGGCGGGTGTATCTGTCAGCACCGGTCAGACACATGATAACACAATGTCTGTTCGCATGATGATCGGAGACGTCAACGGCAGCGGACACGATGACTTCATAACCGAAGTTGCCACAGCGGATACAGCTTACAGAAGCGAAGCCTATATAAACCTTGGCACATCTACCGGCTTACAAGGATATTCCCGTCTATGTAAGCTCCGCACGTATTTCTATATTGATTACACACTTAACTAAGGAGGTCTCACAATGAAGAAAGTTTTATCAATCATCCTCGCCGCTGTAATGCTGTGCGGCTTGATGGCATCGTCAGTATTTGCACTTGATATTGTATTGAGTTCAACCGCTGATCATAGTGATATTAAATATAAAGCACCGAAATGGTATAGAGAAGCACATGAATTCGTAATCGAAGAATGGCTTATGTCTGATTCAATCTCAAAAGTTGTGTATAGTCCAGGATATTACGTTCAATATTATACATTTAACGGCGAAAGGGAGATAACCCGTGCTGAAATTGCAACAATAATCCATCGCTATGATTGGAATTATGAAACTACTTATTTTGGAAGTCACAGAAACTCCACCTGTCCCGCCTTCGACGACGTAGCGGACGGCAAATGGATGACCCCCGCCGTACAGTGGGCGGCAGAGTGTGGTATCGTAAACGGAGTCGGCGGAAAGTCCTTCGCACCTAACCGCACCATCACCCGTGAGGAGTTTGCCACCATCATGTTCCGCTATACAGAGTACAAGGACATCGAGTGCGACACCTCCGCCTCCCTTGCCTCCTTCCCCGACAGCGCAAAGGTATCAACGTGGGCAAAGGACGCTGTGGCTTGGGCGGTAGGCGAAGGCCTCATCTCCGGTAAGCC
>CAYYRY010000258.1:0-2816 GCA_964474245.1 uncultured Ruminococcus sp.
AAATCACCGCACCGAAGTTTATACGGGTGATGTAACTAACCATGTAAGTAAGCATGAAAAGTACGGTAAGGGCTGCTGTGTTGTTTTTCTTTGTTGAAATAGTCATGTTTTCACCTGTAATTATTATTGCAGGTAATATTGTAGCATAAATATTCCTAATAATCAATAGGGAAGATAATAAATATTTCATAGCTTGAATAGTGAAAATTTTCAAGCAGGTATTTACTAAATCGTAAAAATATGGTATAATAAAAAGGTAACCGTCCTTAGCTCAGTCGGATAGAGTACCGGATTCCGATTCCGATGGTCGCGGGTTCGAATCCCGCAGGATGGGAAAGAGAAAACACCCCAAAAGGGTGTTTTTTCTTTCCCATCCTGCATTGAACGGGATTCAGAAAGAGCACTTCTGCGAGGCAGAAGTGCGTACCCGCATCGCGTAGCGAGTACATTCGCCTGCGGCGAAGTGCGATGGATTTAGTGGATGTTCGCACTCGGAAGGGAGCGAGCGCTTAACTTAAACAGAAAGAGAAAACACCCAAAGGGGTCAGACCGCAGTTCGGCGGTCATAACTGTTCGAATTATGGGATTTTACTACTGAAAGTAATATCCTCTCTTTTTGGCACACTCTTTCAATTCTTCAACATATCCAGTCAATCCGCTTTTATAAAGATGTCCTGCATAATAGTTTTTTCCATCAATTAAACTTCGGTTATTTATTATTGCGTCATTTAAGGCTTTAAAAATCTGTTCATTTTCCATTTTAAAAACTGCTCTTTGGGCTATTTCATTTTCCAACTGTAATTTTATTATATCCATGGCTGCATAAAATGCATAAAATTTACCATTCAGCATTTGAACAAGTTCATTTTCAAATTGATTAATCCACCACAAATTCAAATCAATCGAACTGTCTACACAGTTACTTCCCCGGTATCATTATAACATAAGAACATTACATTTTCAATATGAAGTGAAACGACGTTGATAAAAGCATAAAAAACGAAAAAAATCGCGAAAATTTCAACTTTTTTGAAAAACTATTGATTGTAGAGTAACTTTATACTGTATAATGGTCTCATAAAAGATTGAGTAAGACCTCGGAGGTAATTATGGATATAAAAGAGGTTGAAGAACAGTTGTCCGTTTCAAGGGCGAATATCCGTTATTACGAAAAAGAGTGATTCATCTCTCCTTTAAGGAAGGAGAACAATTACCGCGACTACAGCGATGAGGACGTGTCTGTGCTGAAGCGCGTACTCGTTCTTCGAAAGCTCGGCTTTTGCGTGTCGGAGATACGTGCACTGGAAAACGGTGAGGCAGACTTAAATGACACCCTCAAAACAAATATCAAGCGTCTCGAAGAAGAGATAGAAGAGCTTCGCGGCGCGCTTGAGGTGTCACGCCGTGTTGAGGCGGAGGGCTGTACTTATGACCGGTTCTATGAAGAGAAGTATTGGGCTACCGTAACCGACGAAGAGAAGCGCGGCATGAAATTCACTGACGTGTGCAAGGACTATCTGCACTTTGAGAAAACTGTGTTTGACGGTATGTTCGATAGTCTCCCCGAAGCCTTAAGAGACCTTCGAACAAAATTCGGGGTGGAGGGAATAGCATTGGCAGTACTGATTTTTTGCCTTTGTCGGGGAATCGGGCGAAAGTTTATCCGGCAAGGCTCGTTTATTGAAGGCTTTATAGAGCCGCTTATATTGTTCTTATTAATTTCGGCGGTGCTTTTACCGCTGTATCTGATCAGCTTGAAAAGTAAAAAGGCTGCAGGTTTTTTCGCTGTGGTGATCGCTGTTGCAGGTATACTTATCTTAGCCGCGATATTCATATTTATCGTTGTGCTTATACTTAACTCAATATTTGGCTTTCTACGGTAAGAAAGACCACGGTAACGCCCGTTTGGGCTGTGCCGTGGTCTTTTCTTATTTATTCACGTTTATGACCATGTTTCTTATCTTCATGGTGTTATCTGTTTCGGTAACGTGCAAATATAAGCTTCCGCTGTAGCGTCGCTTTACGTAGACTATAGTCTGATCAACGTCAAAGTCGATCTTCACAGCATACGTACCGTCGTCTAAACGGTGCATTTTTACGATTTCAAGAAGATTATAAACCTCACTTGTGACCGGGGTAGTCCAAGTGTATCCGTTCATGGAATCAACCATCTTTGTGTAAAGCTGTGTTCCTGCCTCAACGTACGAAAGAGCTGCGGCAAGGTTTTGTGATGTGTTGGAGTAGCCTTGAGAGGTGTAGTAGAAATAAGCCTTGGTAAATGCCATTGCAAAATCAGATACTTCGGTATTGATCAGTGAAGTATGATCCGCTGTCAGCCTGATGTTTTGTGCTGAGCGTACCTCGTTAAGCTCAAGCTCAGTTCCGTTCAGCAATACAGTTATCTCATGCTCGGGTGAAAAGAGTCCCGAGACTGTATACACGTTAACCTTCGGTAGATAATCGGCATCTCCGAAAAGATTCTGCCAATCGTATTCTACAGTAGGCTCCGCAATATTTGAAAGCTCTCCGCCGCTGTATTTTACTACAGCTCCCTCCGGTACAGTAACGGTCAAGGTATAAGTGAGGCTTGATGGATACTCAAAGATACATGTTTTACCGTCAACCTTTGCGCTGAGATCCATTTCTCCCATACTTGCGGTGATGGTGGGGGAGGTGAACAGCTCGCCGGTTTTGTAGACAGTGAGTGTCGGAATAAAATCTGCGCCTTCCTCCATCGGAGATGCTGTGTACGGTGTATCTGAGGATACTATATATTCGTCTTCAAGCAGGATACCGTTGACGTAAACGTCGGCATC
>CAYYRY010000259.1:0-2789 GCA_964474245.1 uncultured Ruminococcus sp.
AGACCTCGCTTACGGGAACGTCATCAGCTCTCTTCAACGAATCCGCCCAGGTGAGACATCCCTTCTGGGTGAATCCGACAGTAATAACATTTCTGAGGAAAGGCAGACGCTTACTGTGGAGAGGCTTGCCGGGCTTGGTATTTTCAAGCTCGGGACAAAGTTCAGCTATGATCTTACCGTAATCGGTATCCTTTGATCCCTGTGTCATGATGAGAGTATGAGTATCGGACTGTCTGAGCAGATACTCAGCCTCGTGGATCTTGTATGAGGTATTGACCGTAACGAGCACCGCACCCAGCTTTACCGTCGCCCAGAAGGCGATGTACCACTGAGGAACGTTGGACGCCCAAACGGCAACGTGGTCTCCTCCCTTAACACCGAGGGAGATGAGAACTCTTGCGAAGTTGTCAACATCATCGCGAAACTCGCTGTATGTCCTTGTATAATCGAGGGTAGTATACTTAAAGCAGTTCTGGTCGGGGAAATCCTCTACCATACGGTAAAGCACCTGTGAGAAGGTCAGGTCGATAAGATCGTCCTTCTTCCAGATATAGCGACCGGTACGCGCTCTGTTATAGTAGAAAGTCTTCTCATTTTTTGAGGTATCGTTGTACTGCTTCATGTAGTGAGTAAACTGGGCGAAGATGATATCCATGTCATCGATCTCCTCGCACCACGTGGGATCCCACACGAGAGAGATGAATCCGTCATAGTTTACGCTTCTGAGAGCATTCATAATATCACGTACGGGAAGCTCACCCTCACCCGCAAGGCAGTATTCAACACCGTTATCGGTCAGAACAGCATCGTTAAAATGCACGTGACGCACGTATGCGCCGAGATTTTTGATAATAACTTCAGGATCCTTCTCAGCGGCATATGCCTCAGAGAGATTCCAGAGAGCTGCAAGATTGTCGGAAGCAAAGCTGTCGAGTGTATTTCGGAGCACTTCGGTATTCTTGAACGGACCCGACGTTTCGATAAGCAAGGTGACACCTGCTTCTTCCGCCTTCTCCAGTATACGGGAAATAAAATTATTTGTACACTCAACAGCATCCGCTTCCTCCCGTCTTGCCTTGAGGCGGATGAAAGGAATATGGAGGAATTGTGCGATTTCAAAGCATCTTTCCGTCTCTGACACAGCGGCGTCAGATTCGCTTGACTCGGAAATATCACAGATTGTATCTATACAGGGAATTGTCAGATTCTTTTCATAAAGGAGACGGAGTGTGGAAGCGGCGGAATAATCCTGAAATGCACCGTTTTTGTCGGTAAAGAGCTTGTTTCCGATGTTATGAAGCTCAATTCCTCCGAAACGCATAGTTTCGGCAACGTCACAAAAATCCTCAAATGTACTGCTATGCCAGCCCTTTGTTGAAAATGAAAGTTTCATCTTTTATCTCCTTTCTCTTAAGCGCCCTGTTCTTCGTAAACGATCTTGTTTACCGCACTGAGGTAAGCACGGATGCTTGCGCCGATAATATCCGTTGATACACCGTTGCCTGAATAAAGCTTACCGTCAAAGCGAAGCTTTACAAGTGCCGAACCGATAGCCTCCTTACCCTCTGTAACCGATTCGATGCGAAAATCATCAAGCTCGTATCTGTAGCCGATGATCTGCTCAATGGCAACGAAAGCGGCATCAATGGGGCCGTCACCCATTGCAATACCGGAAAGTGTCTTTCCGTCACGCTTAAGGGTTATCTGCGCGGATGAGGTAATGATGTTTCCGTTATTGATAACGTAGCTTTCAAGCTTATATGAATCGGGAACCTGAAGAGCAACGCTGGCAACGATGGCATCAAGCTCCTTTGCACCTACCACCTTACGCTCTGCCACACGGCAAACCTCTTCATGTACCCTCTTGTTGTCCTCATCGGAAAGGTCAAATCCAAGCTTTGACGTAGCCGCCGCTACGGCAGAAACGTCATCCTTTGCATCAAGATGGATACTGTCTTCAACGGCGGAGGATATAACGGCACCGTTCTTGTCCTCCTTGTTACCGCCGCAGATACGCTCTACCTGGGCAATAATACGGTGTATCTCGGTATAAGCGATACCGCAGGAGAAGCCGTAATTGTCGCCGCAGTTTTTGATCATTCCCGCGAAGACTTCAGTAGGCACGGTGTCGCCCCCAACAGAGGTCTTAACTGTATCAACGCCGCATCTTACAGCCATTATAGCCTCGGCAGCGGCAAGTCCGTTCTTGTCGGAGCAGGAAACTCCCACGGGAACGCCTGCATACCCTGCTATCTCCTTGCCGAATGCTGCAAAATCATCGGGAAGCATACCGGCCGCACTATCACATACGGAAACGCTCGTTGCACCTGCCTCAACAGCGGCACAAACTATCGCCTTAAGGAAATCTCTTTCCGCACGGGTAGCGTCAACGGCACAGAACTCAACGTCAGAACAAAGGCCCTTCGCTTTTTCAACGGATATCTTGACCCATTCGATCATCTTGTCGGGCTTTTTTCTCATGAAATACTCCATACCTACCGGGGATGTGGGTACTTCGATTCTGATTCGGCACTTGGAAGCGGCACTGAGCGCGGCTGCAGCATCGTCGATGCTCTGCGCTGTACTGCCTGCTGCTACGGAAATCACGCTGTTCTTCACAAAGGAAGAAGCGGTACGTACCAGAAGGATGTCTGTTCTTGCATTCTTTATTTCGGGAAGCTCGATGGTATCACACTTAAGCTTATCAAGCTGACGAATGATCTCAAGCTTTTCTTTAAAGGTAAAGGTTTTGTCCTCACGGCAAAGTGTTGTGTCGGCAATTCTGATCT
>CAYYRY010000260.1:0-2784 GCA_964474245.1 uncultured Ruminococcus sp.
GGGCAAAGGACGCTGTGGCTTGGGCGGTAGGCGAAGGCCTCATCTCCGGTAAGCCCGGCGGTCTCCTCGCTCCGCAGGACACCATCACCCGCGCCGAGGTTGCCATGATCGTCTATAGGTACAATAACTCCGTTCTCGCGCACAGAGACAATATGAAGTGATACATAGCCGCATGGGCGGATGTACTGAGTAACTGAATAACAAAAGGGACTGTAAATATCAGCCCCTTTTTGTTATTCAGTCTGTTGTAAGTATTATTTCTCAGCTTCGCTTGCAATACCTGTCACGTCGATAAACGCGTTCGTTCCCGTGGCGTAGGGTAACTTACCGTCCCACTTCTGGATCTTTTCATATTCAACCACCTCGGGAGTAAGGCTTTCAGAGAGGAGTCTGTTTGCCTCTGCCTGAGCCTCAGCCTTCTTGCGGATGACCTCAGCCTCCGCCTCGGCGATAACGAGTGCCTGCTCCTGCTCGGTCTTGGTCTTGATAAGGTTCTGCTCCGCTACCTGCTTTGCCTCAATTGCGTCGTTGAATTCTGCGGAGAAGTCGAAGTTTACGATGTTGAACTTTTCAACGTGAATTCCGTATTCCTCGACCTTTTCAACGAGGGTATCCTTGATCTCCTCGCCAACCTGAGCGCGAAGGGTGATAAGCTCCTCAGCCGTGTACTTTGCACTGACGGACTTCATGCTCTCCTGCACCGCGGGAAGAAGGATGATGGTCTCGTAATCGCTTCCGATGTTCTTGTAGATGGATGCGCTTGATGAGCCGAGAACGCGGTAGTTTACTGCGATATTACTGCTGACTGTCTGAAGGTCCTTGGACACAGCAGCTGCCTCTACCTCCTGCTTCTGGATCTTGTTACTGATGACCACTACCTCCTGCATGAAGGGAACCTTGAAGTTAAGACCCTCTGACATAACGCTGTCGGATGCTTTTCCGAAAGTAAGCACGACGCCGCTGCAGCCTGCGGGGATAATTGCCACGGAGGATGCAATAACGATACCTACGAGGATCACCACTACTGCGATGATCACGATGCTGATATTAAATTTCTTTCCTGTTGACTTTGCCATGTTTTTCTCCTTTTATATCGGGGGTGCGTCCCGTATTATAAGTGTTTCTATTGTACTACACATTATGTCTGAATGTATCAAATATGTGTAAACTTTTGACGTACTTTGTAAAAATTCGATTAATGCAGGTAACTTTTTTACTGTCTGAGACAAAATTTGTGAGAAAAAACAGCCGAATCAGAAATAAATCTTTCAAATACATCTTGAAAAATACTTTAAGCGGTGATATCATAAAGGTGGTATTTTTTTAGTGTCGGACTGTGGATATTTTATATCCGGCACGGAAAGGCAGGCAAAATATGGAAAAACTCAGAGTCGGTATCATTGGTTGCGGAGGCATTGCAAACGGAAAACATATGCCCTCACTAAGGAACGTTAAGGAATGTGAGATGGTGGCATTCTGTGACCTTATTATCGAGAGAGCTGAAGCGGCAGCAAAGAAGTTCGGTACTCCCGATGCGAAGGTATATACCGATTACAGAAAGCTTCTTGAAGATAAGACCATCGACGTTGTTCACGTATGTACCCAGAATAAAGCACACAGCTACATTTCCGTTGATGCTCTTGAGGCCGGCAAGCACGTAATGTGTGAGAAACCCATGGCTATCAACTCCATTGAGGCTCTCAAGATGCTTGAGGCAGCTAAGAGAACCGGTAAGAAGCTTACCATCGGATATCAGTACCGTCAGAGACCGGAGTCAATGTATCTCAAAAATGAAGCACTTGCAGGTACATTCGGTGATATTTACTACGCCCGTGCGGTTGCGCTTCGCCGTCGTGCGGTTCCCAACTGGGGCGTGTTCCTCAGTCAGGAGGAGCAGGGAGGCGGACCCCTTATCGACATTGCGACACATGCTCTTGATCTTTCCCTCTGGACTATGGATAACTACAAGCCCAAGTATTGTGTAGGTACCGCATACCACGCTCTCAACAAGCAGACAAATACTGCTAACTGCTGGGGCGACTGGGATCCCGAAAAGTTTGAGGTGGAGGACTGTGCATTCGGATTTGTCGTAATGGAAAACGGTGCAACTATCTCTGTTGAATCTTCATGGGCACTCAATACACTCTGCTCTATGGAGGGTGTAACCATGGTCAGCGGTACAAAGGGCGGCGGAGACCTTGTTGACGGCTGCCGTATCAACGGTGTGCGTCAGGGCCGTATGTATTCCATAAAGCCCGACCTTTCCTCAGGCGGAGTTGCATTCTACGACGGTAACCCCAATATAGACGACGGCACAAGAGAGGCGATTCAGTGGATCCACGCGATCCTTGAGGATAAGGACCCTTGTGTTCTTCCCGAGCAGGCTTACTGCGTAACACGTATTCTTGACGGTATCTATACGTCTGCAAAGACAGGTGACATCTTCAGATTCTGATCCGGAAAAAGAATGAGATGCGACGATTTACAGGTGCTTGAAGCAGGTTTTTTTAGGGTATATATGTTCATATATTTAAAAGCCTGACGGTAAATTGTCGGATAAATTGTTATATCATATAGAAAATATCACGAATACCACTTGAAATGAATGTTCAAATATGGTATCATAAATATGACTATTAATAGTGTGTCTGTCAGCTGTACTAAATTGTTAAAGCGGGACATAAGAAAGGCAGGACTAATGATTATGGAAAAATTAAGAATTGGTATTATCGGTTGCGGCGGTATCGCTAACGGCAATCATATGCCTTCTCTCAGAAACGTTAA
>CAYYRY010000261.1:0-2737 GCA_964474245.1 uncultured Ruminococcus sp.
GGCGTCAAAGTACAGCTTACCGTCGGCGTATTTTACGCACCACTCGGGGTGCTTCACAGCGGGGCTGTCAGACGGAAGCTTGTCTTCCGAATCGGCGGAGACGGTGATCCTCAGCGGATTTATCCATGCGTGAAGGAAGATGTTGTTTTTGTGGGCTTCCGTGACGAAATATTCAAGGGGATCAAACTGAAGTGTTCCCGTGGTGGAAAGCACTCTTGAAACCGGGAATATATCGCTGTCGTAGAGGGCATCGCAGGAGGGGCGCACCTGAAAGAATACGGTATTGAGTCCCGTTTTTTTGCAGGTTTCGATTATGGCGTCGATCTCGCTTCTCAGCTTGTCTGCAGGCAGGTCGAAATACGACGGGTAATCTATATTGAATACCGTTGCTATCCAGACTCCGCGCACCTCGGAATCGGGGTTTATAATGGCAGTACCCTTTGGGGATGGCGTGTCCGCAGACAGAGTGTGCATACTCATTGACACTTCGTCCTTGCTGCAGGAGGTCAAAGAGAATGCGATAAAAAGCAGCGACAAAAACAGGGCGGTGAATTTTTTCATGTGTGTTATCTCCCGGATATTTGCTTATAAGCATATTTTAACATAAAGATGTTTTCGGGTCAATAGTGTTTCTTGGGGTAGGTGAATAAAGATTGTTGAAGTTTTTTTGGGATCTGAATATGGGGAATGTGAAGGAAAAAATAATCCAAAATGTAAAATAAAAGTCAAATTAGTATTGGCATTATTTGCCATTTGGTGTATACTATATACAGTAACACTGGATTTTTACATATAACTGCGCAGTTTGACTAAGTTTGGGTGTTATAGAAATTAATTAAATTTTTAGGAGGTAGTTTATATGACTAAAAACATAATTATTAACGTCGTTTGCTTGATCGTTGCGGTACTGCTCTTGATTGGCTGTGCTGTATTGGGATATAATCTTTGGCGCGAAAAAGACAGGCACGAGGCGGACCTCGAAACGTCACATGGTATTTTCACCTCCGTTTTCGCCGATTTCAGCGCAGAATTGTGGGAAGAAAAGGATGAGTTCGACGTCAAAGAGCAACAGCTTCGCTTGCAAATTTGCTTCACCGCCAAAAACGCGTCACAGTTTGCGTCAGACAATGAAGTATCGGATCTTCTTTTGACTTTGCAAAACCTTTCACTTGAGGGAAATCTGAAGGATCTCATCGACAAGGAAACGATAGATGACATCAACCGTTTGAGCACGCTTTTAACAAGTGCGGACAGGCTTGAAGAAAACAGAGAATTACTGCAAAGCATAAACGACAGACTTAACGAGATACTTACAAAAACTAAATAATACCTGAACCGATGCGCGGATATCAAATCCGCGCATCGTTCGTTTTGCGGGTAACCTACTCTTTGCTTTTTTCCAAAGCTTCCTTTACCACGTATATTGTGATAGGTGCGGCGAACATCCCGATGAGCCCGAAGAATCTGAAGGCGAGATATGCCGCCGACAAGGTAATGAGAGGGTGCACACCGATAAGATGTCCTATTATTTTAGGCTCTGCAAACTGCCGTACCACGTACATTATGCCGAAAAGGATGAGAAGTCCCACCGCCTTGCCGCCCTCTCCCACGATAAACAGCACAAGTGTCCATGGTAAGAGGACACAGCCCGCTCCAAGCACGGGGAGGATGTCAATGACGGCGATGACGGCGGCAAGAAGAAAGGCGTATTTTATGCGTAGTATAACAAATCCGAAAAGCAGCTCCCCGAAGGTGAGGGCGAGAAGGGCGGCGTATGCCTTGAGGTAGCTGAACAGCACTCCCGACAGACTCCCCCCGAGGGCTTGCATTTTGTCATGGATACCCTTAGGCATGAGGCTGCTCAGCGTGCTTTTCACGTTATCGTAATCAACCGTCAGATAGAATAGCGAAATAACGCTCACTACTGCGGCAAACACACTCTTCGGCAGACTTAAGAGAAAACCTGCCGCAAAGGACGTGGCTCCGGTGCTGAGTGACGCGGCGCCTTCCTTCAGCGCAGTTACCAGAAAAGCATATATGCTGTCGTAGAGCTCGCTGTCGATGCTTCCCGATATTTTGTTCAAGAAAGGTATGCGGTCGGGAAAGCTCTCGATAAAGTTGAGAAGTTGTCTTATGATATTGTTTTCGCTTTCGAGGTCGCTTGTAGCTCCCGACAGAAAGTCTGTCAGCTCATGGATGAGCTTACTGCCGAGACAGACGGAGGCGTATACTATGGTGAATATGGAAAGGACAACGATAACGCCTCCGCAAAGCTTTATGGGCATACGGCTTTTTCTGCCAACGAATTTCGCTATGGGGCGCACTGCGGAGGACACAGCCAGCGCAAGGATCAGAGGGAGGGCGGCAGGGAGGAGCTTTTTGAATGTCAGGTTCAGGAGCAAAGCTCCTGCAAAAACGACGATGAGTACGGCGGCTGTATCGTGAAGCTTGTTCTTTTCCATATTATTCTATATCCATTCTTAAGGTGAAAAGTGATTATATACTTGATTATATACTGAAGGAAGCTTTGGTTTGTATTTTATAATTATGCGGCAAAGCGCGGAGTTATAATCACCGTCGGTAAGAGTATAAATCAATTTGAAATGAATCAAGAAAATCATGGGTTTTGAGGGTGAAAATACTCGCGGAATCTTGACGGGGAGCGAGTTATGTGGTATCATATTAAAGTGAGAACAAATATTTTTCGATAACATCGGAGGTATAACTCATGAGGATA
>CAYYRY010000262.1:0-2724 GCA_964474245.1 uncultured Ruminococcus sp.
CCCTCATATGAAAGCGCTTCAGCGGCAGAGACCATCATCGTTGATATTGCAAAGTTCCTCAGCGGCTTCGGATTTGTTCCCGCATTTGTCGGAGGTATCATCCTCTCCGGTATCCTCGCATCCACCATGTCCACAGCAGACTCTCAGCTTCTTGCCGCTGCGTCAAGCGTATCTCAGGACCTCGTTCAGACCACCTTCAAAATCAAGCTGTCAGAAAAGAAGTCCATGCTTCTCGCACGTATAACCGTTATTGCCATCTCCGTCATCGCTATTTTCATCGCATCTGACCCGAACAGCTCCGTATTCCGCGTAGTATCCTTCGCATGGGCAGGCTTCGGTGCTGTGTTCGGTCCCGCAATGCTTTGTGCACTCTTCTGGAAGAGAGCTAACAAGGCAGGTATAATCGCAGGTATGGCAGGCGGCGGTATCATGGTCTTCCTGTGGAAGTTTGTGATCGCTAAGCTCGGCGGTGTATTTGCCATCTATGAGCTTCTCCCCTCATTTATCATCTCCCTCGTTCTCATTATCGTTGTTAGCCTTGTAACAAAGGCTCCCGAAAGCGACATCGTTAAGTGCTACGATGAGCTGAATGAGGATATCAAATCAGCCAAGTAAAATTGTTCCGAAAATAAATACAGATCGGGTAACCGTGTTTTTCATTCATGGTTACCCGACTTTTTCTAAAAGTTCAACAGCACCACCCGATTTTGACTTGCAATTCAGGTGGTGCTGTTATTCACGTATTATTTGCAGAAGGCTTTACTTATACATTAATTAAGCCATATCAATACTTCTTGGCGAAGGAAACGAACATCTTGGCAACCTCGCTTCTCATAGCCTTGTCGAGGGGGGCAAGTGTGATCACCTCACCGTTCTTCTTACCGCCGATGATTCCGTTTGCGTTTGCCCAAGCTACCGCTTCCTTGAAGCCTGCGTACTTGCTGATGCTGTCGGCATCGGGATATGCGGAAAGATCCGCACCCTCTCCAACGTCCGCCTTCTTGTAATCCTTAAGGTATCTGTAAAGGAATACCGCAACCTGCTCTCTCGTTACAAGCGTATCGGGTGAGAAGGTTGTCTTGCTCGTTCCCGTGGTCACACCGTTCTGATATGCCCAAAGTACGGCGTTGGTATACCACTTCTTTGCCGGAACGTCCGTGAAGGGGTTGTCAGTCGTATCAACCTCAGGCGCACCCTCGAGGTTGTAGAGCATCTGTACGATCATCGCTCTGTTGGTCTGCACGGAGGGAGAGAACGTAGTTTCGCTGCTTCCCTTCATGAGTCCCGTGTTATATGCGTATTCTACGGAGTCTATGTACCAGGAGTCCTTCACGTCTGTGAAAGGAAGTGCCGTTGTCGCGATCTTATACGCGGTCTTGACGTTTTTCTCCGTCATGGCACCTGCATAAAGTGTCGCCTTGTTGATCATGCAGTTGTGCATGAGGTTTGCAGCACCGTCCTCCTCATCGTAATGGCTTGCACCAACACAGAATACCATGCCAAGCCCATCCTCAGCGATCTCACCCTCAGAGTCATACGGTGCAGGTACAAGTCCCAAGGGAGCGTTATCCAGGGTAGCGGCAAGCTCACCGTTAAGATATAACTGTACTCGACGGCTGTCGTATACAGCCATAGCGTGATACCACTCATTAGCGTCGATATCAGCACTGAGAATGAGCCTTTGCTCCGCCGTCTCACTGTTAAGAGAGACGATATTTGCCCATACGTGAAGCTTTCCTTCCTTTATTTTAAACGCAAGGTGACAGGAAAGCTGTCCTCCCATGAGGTCCTGTTCACTTTTCACGTCGGACGCATTGAAATAGCACTCCATGGTGAAGCTGTGCTTTACTGCAAGAAAATCCTTCTCGGTAAAGTCATAAATATACGGCAAGCCACCGATGCCGAGAATATTGGCTGCCTTCTGACCGCCGATATCCACGTCCTTTACGACGGTGGGGGATTTGAGCAGATCGTGTCCTGCTCCATCCTTGGCACTGCCGTAAGAATAGTCAAAGTCGAAAACGGGAGTGGGGAACTCATCAGATAAGTGTCCCACGTTGACAGTCTCGTTGCAGGTGATCCACTTTGATGCGGCACCGTAGGCAGTTCTCGCCTGTACCTGCACTGTGTAGTCGGTATCCCACGCAAGAGCGTGAATGAGAACTGACCAATCCTTGCCCTCGTCTTCAACGCTTCTGTAGTTAGCTACCCTCAAGTAATTCTTACCCTCGTACTGATGATAGTTACCGTCTGAATCCTTTAAGCAAATGCGGTATTCGGAAATAAAATCCTTGGCAAGGGAGGTTGCGGGAACAGCTTCCGGGAATCTTACGGTAACCGAGCTGTTGTTTCCCATATCCTCCACGGTGATCTTGGCGTTTTCGGGGAAGGACGGCGCCATAGTGCCGTATCCGTACGTGCCATCTTCACCGATGGACGTGTAATAGCCTATGCTTTTGGGGTCAATAATAAAGTCCTCGTCAGGGAACATATATCTGCCCTTTGCAATATCAAGACGGCGAAGCTTGACCGTACCGTCCGCCAAAACGTCAGCTAAAACAAGGGAACAGTTCGAGTCGTCAGCAGTTTGCAGGGGATTAATGCTCGTGCCCGTGCTCGGATTAACGTCAGCATCCCCAAGCCCGCCGTAGTTGTTACCGAGGGAGCCTGCACGCACGTGGGTGAAGCCGCCGTCCTGCAGGATAAACGACTTCGTCGTATCGA
>CAYYRY010000263.1:0-2696 GCA_964474245.1 uncultured Ruminococcus sp.
CGACTCTCACCTTGAAGTAATCGAAAGTCAGAGAGAACGTCTGGGTACAAAGCGCGGTTTCATCGCGGTTAAGCCTAACTGCTCTATCCAAAGCTACGTTCCGATACTCACTCCCCTCCTCAAGTTCGGCATCAAGGAAGTCGTTGCAACAACGTACCAGGCGATCTCCGGTGCCGGTAAGAATTTCGATTCATGGCCCGAGATGGTTGACAATATCATCCCCTACATTGGCGGTGAAGAAGAAAAGAGCGAGAAGGAACCTCTCAAAATTTGGGGTGAAGTTCGCGGCGGTATCATCATTCCCGCCAAAGCTCCCATCATCACAACACAGTGTATCCGTGTGCCCGTTTCAGACGGTCATACAGCGGCTGTATTCGTAAACTTCGAAAACAAGCCTCCCAGGGAAGCTATCATCGAAGCTTGGAAGAACTACCGCGGCGCTCCTCAGCTCCTCGGTCTTCCCTCCGCCCCCGATCAGTTCGTAACCTATTTTGAGGAAGAAAACCGTCCTCAGATCGGTATCGACCGTGATCTTTACCGCGGTATGGGTATCTCTGTCGGCAGACTGAGACCCGACACTATGTTCGACTATAAGTTTGTGGGTATGTCTCATAACACCCTCAGAGGTGCTGCAGGCGGAGCTGTGCTTATCGCCGAGCTTCTCTACAGACAGGGTTACCTTGCATAAATCAAATATTTCGGACAGAGGTTAATCACGTAACCTCTGTCCGTCATGCTTTTATAATGAAAAAAATTAAAACTCTACATATAAAGGAGACAATCATGACACCTAAGATCACAGGCATCCATCACATCGCCCTCAAGGCTTGCGGAGTTGAAGACTTTGCAAAAATGGTGAAGTTCTACACAGAGATACTCGGACTGAAGATCGTGCGCACATGGGGAGAGGGAGGTAACGCCGCTATGATGCTCGACACGGGCGCAGGACTTCTCGAGATATTTGCCAACGGAGAGAACTACCCCGGTCAGGGCGCACTCCGTCATCTGGCGTTTGAGGTAGAAAACACAGACGCTTGTATAGAAGCAGTACGCGCCGAAGGCTACGAGGTCACCATGGAGCCTACTGATATCGTCATAGCTTCAGAGCCACCCTACCCCGCAAGGATCGCATTCTGTATCGGTCCCGTAGGCGAAGAAGTTGAGTTTTTCCACGTTAAATAATTGAGTCTGAAAAAGTCATTGTTCATCAATGGCTTTTTCTGTTTTACCGTTCCAACTATCCTTCCGCAGAAGCAACTGCATTAATCTAAAAGTCAATTTGTATTAATATTCTTGCAAAAACAGAGTAACAAAAGCAAGCATAAGGGATAGAAGAAGCCTACATGAAATATATAAGCGGCAAGAATTGGAGAGTTTGGCCGAAAGAAGTCACCGTCCGCATCACCACCCTAACGAGCATATACTTCATACAACAACTTACAACAATATAACTCAATAATTTGCGCACTTATGCTTGACTTAGCAAGTTATAAAGGTTATAATAATAGATGTATTTTATTCAAGGAGATCAACATATGAAAAACGTAAAGCTTATAAAATTAATATCTGTTATACTCTCTCTTGTCTTTTGTGTCACCGTACTTGCGGGATGCAATTCCGACAAAGAGGATGAGACTCCAAAGGAGATAACCTTCAACTATGAAATCAAGCCCATCAACGATGAGCCAAGCTCCATAGATGTACTTAATGACGCCGTCACTATGGCGATTGCGGAAACCTCCTATGAAACTCACCCCAAGTTCAAGACATTCTACAACTGCGAAAGCCACTACGTTATTGATGACACCTTTGCCGAAGATGAAGCAAGCTTCTCCGTTCTCGCACTCAGAGCGAGAATATTCGTGTTTGACCCCGCAGACGGTAATTACGACTTCTATAATGAAGATCTTTCATACTGTCTTCTCACCTTTGAAAAGGCAGACAGCGGGTATACCGCATCAAGCTATGAGGAATATTCCTCCCTTGACAAAGCTCTTGAAGCCGCTGAAGGAATATTCGAAAATACTGAGACAATCAAAGCAAGCTTCAACGAAAAGGATGCCGAAAAGAGTCTCACCCCCTACAGATATACCAAAGACGGAAAAATCTACACCGTTGACTACGAGCGTTATGTTACATACTGCGACAATCTGGTAGCAGAGCTTCTCAATGCCGCTAAGGTCACAGACAGCTACAAACCCATAATAACCAACAACAAGGAAACGTACCAAAAGCTCTTCGACAACTATTTTATTTCAGACTACGTTATCGGTCAGTTTCTGAATGGCGAAGCGAATTCACCCAAGGCATACGTTCTCTACAGAGTACTCGAAGATATACTCGAGGAAACCGACGAATCCATCGACTACAAGCCCGAAGACGAAAAGAAAGCCCAGACATATTTCGAAAAGCTCCTCGGATTTGCAAAAGAAATGAGATTGCAGGACGGTACCGCCAAGAATCTCACCGCATATCCTACATGGTGTCACCTGTTATACCGCTACGACGAAACCCTTACAAACAACGAAGCTCTCGCAGAGCTGTATATGTACGCGCTTCCGGAAAAGATCATCGTTCATAACGGAAATGAAACAAAGGAATTCAGCACTGATGACGATAGCTATGCAGAGATCCTCCGTATGAACCAGCGATGCTACGTACATGAAGAAGATGCACTGGTATATAAGACCAATGTA
>CAYYRY010000264.1:0-2694 GCA_964474245.1 uncultured Ruminococcus sp.
GAAGACCACATTCGTATACAATCCATAAAGGCGGGGGCATCCCTTGCAGAAGCATATGCTGCGGCAACGGAAGCAGACGCTATGCTCGATAAGAAGCTGAAGATGGCATACGATGAGAAGCTTGGATACCTTACTCACTGTCCCACAAATCTCGGAACGGGCATGAGAGCATCGGTAATGCTGTTTCTCCCTGCCCTGACAGCGGCGAGGGGGATCAGAGCTCTTCAGGACCAGCTTGGTAAGATCGGTCTTACCATACGCGGAATGTCAGGAGAAGGTTCCTCCGCTGACGGATGCTTGTATCAGGTTTCCAATCAGATCACCCTTGGAACCACCGAGGAGGAGATCATAGTTAAGTTAGAGAAGGTCTGTGAGCAGATCGTACAGCAGGAAAGAGCACTCAGGGAAAAAATAAAGAGTGACGAAGCGTTTGCTGATAAGATCATGCGCTCCTACGGTACTATGCTGTACGCACTGATAGTTGACTCCGCAGAAATGGCAAGGCTTTATGCCGACGTCCGCCTCGGAGCCGCCATGGGGATCATTGAGGGGATAAATGTGAGTACCCTTGATAAGATGCTGATACACGGTATGCCCTCGGTGCTTACTGTAGAAAATGATGGCCTGAATACTCCCCGTGACCGGGACCGTGCAAGGGCTGAAATGATAAGAAAGGTGCTTACCGGTGAGGTTAAGTGACAGCACTGCGGTCATAAAGCTTAAAATTCAGACAGAAAGGACTTAATAATTATGAATATCGGATTTACAGGAAAAGCACAGAATGCGCTTAACCGCGCATTGAAGATAGCTTCCGAGATGGGACACACCTGTATCGGAAGTGAGCACATACTTTTAGGCCTCCTATCTGAACCGGATGGTATCGCGGCGAGAGTTTTGAGTGAACGAGGCGTGGATTTTGCGAAGATCAGAAAAGCCACGGAGGAAGCGTCAGGCATCGGTGAGGTGACACGTCTCAGCGCGGCAGATATGACGCCGAGGACTAAGAAGATAATCGAGGCTTCAGCAAAAGCCGCCATGAATATGGGACACGGATTTGTGGGCACTGAGCATCTTCTCCTTGCCATGATGGAGGAGAGCGACTGCTATGCGGTCAGAATGATCACTTCTTTGGGTGTTCAGCCGTCTGATATAAAGAGGGACATCATTGCCCATTTCGGACAAAGTGCTGAAAACGGCGCTCAGGCTTCTCATCAGTCCCCGAAGGGAAAGGGTACCGACATCAAAGGATGCCCCACGTTATCAAGCTTCGGCAGAGATCTTGTGGCGTCTGCAAGAGAAGGTAAAATTGACCCCATCATCGGCCGCGACAGCGAGACCGAGAGGGTGATACAGATACTTTCCCGACGAACCAAGAACAATCCCTGCCTCATCGGTGAGCCGGGTGTAGGTAAAACTGCAGTCGTTGAAGGTCTTGCACAGCGTATTGTGGACGGTGCAGTTCCCGATACCCTCAGAGGCAAGAGTATAATCACCCTTGACATTTCCGCCATGATCGCCGGAGCCAAGTACCGCGGTGAGTTCGAGGAAAGAATGAAGAACGTTATGGAGGAGGTCAGAGCCAATCCTCATATCATCCTCTTTATCGACGAGATACACACCATAATCGGTGCAGGCGGTGCGGAAGGCGCGGTGGATGCGGCGAACATCATAAAGCCTGCCTTAGCCCGCGGCGAGATGCAGGTAATAGGTGCCACCACCATTGACGAATACAGACGCCACATTGAAAGGGACGCAGCCCTTGAGAGACGTTTCCAGTCTGTTACCGTAGGCGAGCCTACCCCCGAGGAGGCGGAGCTGATCCTGTTCGGACTCCGCGACAAGTACGAGGCGCATCATAAGCTGAAGATATCCGACGAGGCAATAAAAGCGTCGGTGAAGCTGTCCGTCAGATACATCAGCGACAGATTCTTACCCGACAAGGCAATCGACCTCATAGACGAAGCCGCTTCCAAAAAGCGCATAGCAAGCTTTACTCCCACCCCCGACGTGAAGGCACTTGAGGATAAGCTGAAGGCAGTATCTGCGGAAAAGGAAGAGGCGATCCTTGCAGAAGATTACGAAGCGGCGGCACATCTGAGAGACGATGAAAAGAAGCTTTCCGACGAGCTTGCCGAAAAGAAGGGCGACGGCGCTTCCCGTGGTGACTCTTCGCTTACCGTGACCGAGGAGGATATTGCGGACATCGTAGGCGCATGGACGGGTATTCCCGTAAAGAAGCTTGCGGAAGAGGATTCCGACAGACTTCTGAAGCTTGACAGCATCCTGAAGGAGCGCGTCATCGGACAGGACGAGGCGGTGGAGGCTGTCTCCCGCGCCATCAGACGAGGCAGAATGGGACTTAAAGATCCCCGCCGTCCTACGGGAAGCTTCATATTCCTCGGCCCCACAGGTGTCGGTAAGACCGAGCTGACGAAGGTCCTTGCTGACGTCATGTTCGGCTCGGAGGACGCCATGATCAGGATCGATATGTCCGAGTATATGGAGAAGCACAGCGTGTCGAAGCTCATAGGCTCTCCTCCCGGATACGTTGGCTTTGACGACGGCGGACAGCTTACGGAAAAGATACGCCGCAGGCCCTATTCCGTGGTGCTTTTTGATGAGATCGAAAAGGCTCATCCCGACGTGTTCAACATCCTTCTTCAAATCTTAGAGGACGGTATCCTTACGGATTCC
>CAYYRY010000265.1:0-2689 GCA_964474245.1 uncultured Ruminococcus sp.
AAGTCTGTAGCGGACTTTCACCGCCAAGTTGTAACGCGTGCCGAGCACACACGATAAAAATAACCTTTCCGAAAAAGCTCGGAAAGGTTATTTTACTTTACTCCGTTCTGAGTGCTACCACGGGGTCCTTCTTAGCGGCAAAGCCTGATGGGAAGAGACCTGCTATTACGGTGAGTGCCATGCTGATGAATACCAGTATCACACCTGCCATGGGTGGAAGCTGGGCTGTAAGTGTGGCAATTCCCGTGAGATGGTGGATTATCATATTGATGGGGATGAGCAGAAGCAACGTTATGCCGATTCCGATAACACCCGCCACAAATCCGACGGTAAGGGTCTCTGCGTTGAATACTCTTGCGATATCTTTCTTTGATGCACCTATGGCTCTGAGAATACCGATCTCCTTGGTTCTTTCAAGGACGGAGATGTAGGTGATAATACCGATCATGATGGAGGATACCACAAGGGAAATGGCAACGAATGCGATAAGCACGTAGGATATGGCGTTTATGACCGTTGAAACGGAGGATATCATCAGCGCAAAATAGTCCGTATACTTGATCTTATCGTCTTCCTCCACACTTTCGTTGTAACTTGTGATAATATCGGAGATCTCGTCCTTATCGTTAAAGGTGGAAACGTATATGCTGATGGACGAGGGAACACTGCGGTCTATATATCCGAGAGCCTTCAGGTTTTCTTCATAGGTGGATGAGGAATATTCGTCCGGCATATAGCGATCGTAATACTCAGCGTAGTCCGCCTCGGTGTGCTCGGTCATGCCGAATGCGCCGATTATCTGTGCGTCCGTCATTCCCGCGAACTGTCCCTTTGCCGCGACGGCGTACTGTTCTACGATTCCCTTAGCGGCGTTCTTGCGGAAGAAGTCCTCGAACTCCTCGTCTGTCATGGCGGCAAAATATTCTTCGATTGACGCGGTATCGGTGACGCCCATCTGAGTTGCCATCAGGGCAATTATCATCTGTTCGTTCTCTTCTCTCGTTGACATCGTGAGCATTTGATCAAGTACTCCGTTTACGTACTCGTCAGAAGGGGTACACATGATCTCAAGATAGATACCTGACAGCTCGTCCTCGGGAAGGGTGGCGAAATATTCCTTAATATGCTCTGACTTTTCCGCAGCCGTCAGCTCTACGGGCTCATCGGGCTTGAATGGGAGTCCTGTGAGAATATCAGTCTCAGTGTTTTCAAACTGCTCCTTAACAAGCTCGCTGTTGTCGGAGGAATCGATTATATGATCCGTAAGCGCCGACGTATACGCAATGGCGCCCGTGATGTTTGCAGCACTTGCGTCCTCTACAGGACGGATGATACCCACGATCTTTACGGGAGTTGACAGCTCGTTGTTGGTGTACAGGTAGGAAAGACCCGTTTCAGTTGACGTGATGTCAACGTAGGTGCCGTCAGCCTGATGCTGATACTTGTCGGCAGGGAGCACCAGTCGGTACTCACGTCCCAGCATATCATCAAAGCTCCATCTCTCGTAGGACTCCTCATCAAGCTCTGCTTCTTTGCCGACCATGGAGGTCTTGATGATCTCGATCATATCCTCATAAGGCTTGAGTCCGAGGGCGTAGAGTACGAAGTCACTGAGCTCGTTGTTCCGGCTGACTACCATGACGGCTTCGTCGTAGCTGTCGGGCCACTCGCCGTAGATCACGTCGTACTGATCCGTTACGGATGGGCTGATCATCTCGCCGTTCTCACCGGGGAGCATCTCCTGCCATACGCTGAAGGATGCCATTGAGGTGAAGGCGGAGCCATAGTCCGATGCGACACCGGTATCAACGCCCATGTCACCGTAAACGCCGGTCATAAGCTCGTTCATGTCACAGGAGATTATCTTACCCGTGGGGTCCTTCGTATATACGGCGAGCTTCGTCTCGTAGCCGTACTTTATGGAGGAGGCGTAGGTCTTTATCTCTTCGGAGGAATCGAGGAACTCCTTGAACGCCTTGAGGTTGTTGCTTTCCCCCGTTGAGATGGAGCTCATCATATCGTACATAACGTTACGGGAGTAAACGTAGCCATCCTCGTTTTCGCGCATCAGCTCATCCTCCTGCCTGCCCATGAAGTTGGCAAGGACACTTACCATGTCGGACTCCGCGTTGATGGTAAGGGGATAGCTTGACAGGGTGTCCTCCTGGACTTGGTTGATATATGCGTTGACACCCGTGGACACCGAAAGGATGAGGGCGATTCCGATGATACCGATGGAGCCTGCGAAGCTTGTCATGAAGGTACGGGTCTTTTTGGTCATCAGGTTGTTGAAGGAAAGTGCGAGGGCGGTAAAGAACGACATTGACGTTTTACGCTCGGTCTTGTGAGACTTCTTCGCCTTCTTGACGGGCTTATCGGCATGAGCAGGTGCCGCCTCTCCCTCATATGGGGCACTGTCATCCACCACCTTACCGTCGAGAACCTTTATGATCCTCGTTGAATACTCCGCGGCAAGGTCGGGGTTGTGAGTTACCATGATAACCAGCTTGTCTTTGGCAATTCCCTTCAGGATGTCCATGATCTGCACGCTGGTCTCCGAGTCGAGAGCACCCGTGGGCTCGTCGGCAAGAAGGATATCGGGGTCGTTTACGAGAGCACGTGCGATGGCAACTCTCTGCATCTGGCCGCCGGACATCTGATTGGGCTTTTTGTGGATTTGGTCGCCCAG
>CAYYRY010000266.1:0-2687 GCA_964474245.1 uncultured Ruminococcus sp.
AACGGCGTAGCCGTAGTTGGAAGCATCGAAGCCGATACCGTTCTTCATTGTTGCCTCGGAGAAGTTTTCAGCGGGGATGGTAACGTGTCTGTACTGACCGTTGATGTCGACCATCTTAAAGTCGACCATTTTAATGTCTTTTTCCTTGATAAGATTTAAGATATCCTGAACGCTTTTTGACATAGAGCTGTACCTCCAAATTATTTTGCATTTAAATTATAACAAATTATTGTACTTTCGTCAATAGTGGTGAGAGATAAAGAGTCAAAACGCCCCTCGTTTATGAGAAAAACCGCACACGTTATGCCTCCGTGAGGCGTTGAGAGCGTCCGTCTTCATAAACTTTTGCGTGAGAAAACTACATTATCTCAACGGCGGTTACCTCTTCTCTCTGTCTGAGAGTCTCGCAGAGAGAGGGGACGTCAGTTTTTCGCGGGATGTGAAGAGTAAATACAGCCGCGGTCTTCGGGATGCCGCGTGAGCTGATCCTCTTTGATATCTCAAGTCCGCCGATGCGTATTCCCTCCGCAGTGAACTGCTCCATGAGCTCCCTCAAAGCGGAGTTATCCGTGTATTCAACGAACAGCGTTAAGTCTCTGATCCTTGCGGTCAAAGATTTCTCGACGTTTTCAAACAACAGCTCCGCCATAAGGATGAGAACGGAAGCGATTATTGCCCCCTCGTAATATCCCGCGCCCACGGCAAGACCGATGACAGCCGAGCTCCAGAAGCCCGCCGCCGTCGTAAGTCCCCGTACCTTGCGGTTGTGAGTCACGAGTATCGTACCTGCGCCGATAAAACCGATGCCCGCCACGACCTGCGCGCTGAGACGGCCGATGTCCGTGGTATATCCGTTTACAATGAGATATTGACTCGTAAGCATGGTCAGTGCGGCACCGAGACAGGTAATCATATGCGTTCTGAATCCCGCGGGGCGACGTTTCCTTTCGCGCTCGATACCGATAACGCCACCGATGAGTACCGCCAGGGTAAGTCTGACAAGCACCGTGACGTGATTGAACTCTCTCAGATATTCAAGTATTTGAGTATTCATTTTACTTAAGTCAAACCTCCGTTATTCCTGTAACGTAATGGAGCAAGGACAGATCTGCAATAATATCCGTGTGGCTCGTTTTCGGGGGAAGCTTCAAGGACAGACAGACTTCGTTTTCGCTGTCCTTCGTCCTTATGTCATTCTGAAGCTCGATCTCATCCACCGCCGTACCGTTTGACTTCAGCTCCGCAAGGAGCTCGCCAAGCTCGTCAAGGCCCGACAGTTTTACGTAAAGCGTGATGTTTTTTGAGCGCGCCTGCAGAGAGTTTTCGATCCTTGCGAATACGTTTGCGCTGATGAAAATATAAAGACATACCGTAAGTGCGCCAAGATAGAACCCCGCGCCGACGGCAATACCCATACAAGCCGCCGCCCAAAGTCCCGCCGACGTGGTGAGCCCCTTAACGTGGCGTCTTCCCGTCATGATGATGGTGCCCGCACCCAAAAAGCTGATGCCGTTTATGACCTGTGCGCCGATACGGGACACGTCGGCAGATATTCCTGGGGCAAAATAAGGATTTCCGAATTTGGCTAAATACAGTATGTATTGGCTTATCATCATGGTCAGTGCGGCACCTATGCAAATGACGATATGTGTGCGAAATCCCGCCGCCTGCCTTTTTATCTGCCTTTCCACACCGATAACACCGCCGCAGAATGCCGCTGTCAACAGTCGGAATACAGTGGCGATAAGTATATCAAAACTTGTTTCCCACATTTTGGTCTCCTTTCACGTTTTTCTCAATAACGAAGTCATAATGAAACGACCGCACGTTGAAGTAAGCGCTCTGCTTGAGTTCAAGGTGCGGTAGGTATCTTACTTTCCGAGGCTTTCCTTGAACGCCTCGATACGGTCGAGAGCCTTTGAGATGTGCTCCACGGAATATGCGTACGAGATACGGGCAAAGCCCTCGCCGCAGTCGCCGAAGGCGGTGCCGGGGACGATAGCCACGTTGTATTCGTTAAGCAGTTTTTCGCAGAACTCCTCGCTGGTCAGACCGAATCCCGAGATATTGGGGTAGGCGTAGAATGCGCCCTCGGGCTCGAAGCACTTTATTCCCATGCCGTTCAGACCGCTGACGAGATATCTTCTTCTGCGGTTGTACTCACGGCGCATCATATCAACGTCTGCGTCTCCGTTTACCATTGCCTCCACAGCCGCAAACTGTGAGGTGGTGGGAGCGCACATGATGGCGTACTGATGTACCTTCAGCATCTGTTTTGCTATCTCACGGGGAGCGCACATATATCCCATTCTCCAGCCGGTCATGGCGTAAGCTTTGGAAAAGCCGCTTGCCAGGATCACACGCTCCCACATTCCGTCGATGGACGCGATGGACGTGTGGTCAAAGCCGTACGTCAGCTCACCGTAGATCTCGTCGGAGAGGATCATGATATTCGTGCCTCTTAATACCTTTGCGATCTCTTCAAGGTCGCTTTTCGTCATTACGGCACCCGTGGGGTTGGTGGGGTAGGGAAGAACGAGAAGCTTCGTTTTCGGCGTGATGGCTGCCTTCAACTCCTCTGCGGTAAGCTTGAAGCGGTTTTCCTCCCTGGTGTTGATGAACACGGGAACACCGCCGCACATCTCGCAGCTGGGGGCGTAACAAACGACGGCGGGCAGGGGAATGAT
>CAYYRY010000267.1:0-2668 GCA_964474245.1 uncultured Ruminococcus sp.
ACAGACTGCTGGAACGGCTCCGTTGGCGGTGAGATGACTCTCTATCACGATATTTGCGGTAAGCAGACAGAGACCAAGATTCCTCTCGTACATACAGAAGGCTCTCTCTTCGACAAGAAGATCCGTTCCTTCCTTGATGCGGCTATGAACGGCGGCGCAGCTCCCGTTCCCTCATCTCAGATCATTTACAATCAGGCGATCATCGACGGTATCAACAAGTCCTCCGAACTCGGACGCGAGGTTGAAATCGTAATCCCCGAGATCTGATTTTGACCGCTATAATTCACTGAAGCACAAAAGGAGTGATTTACATTTATAGTGTAGATCACTCCTACTCGATTTTTGCGATAGATACTGTGATGAAAGGAATAATATTATGTCAGATAAAGTTTTAAGTCAATTTAAGCAGCAGGAAGAAGTTGAAGTTGTCAAAGCAGACAGAAAAATCAAGGTAGGTATCATCGGCACCGGAGGTATCTCCAACGGCCATATCCGCGCATATCTTAAACAAAGCGATGCAGAGATCATTGCTGCTTGCGACATTATTCCGGGTAAAGCGAAAATGCGTATGGATTCCTATGGACTCACTGACGCACGTTGCTATACCGACTATAAGGAAATGATCGAAAATGAGCCTGAGCTTGACGTTATAAGCGTTTGCACATACAATACTCAACATGCCGAGCCCACAATATATTGCCTCGACCACGGACTCCACGTTATTGTTGAAAAACCATTCACAGTTACACTTGACGAGGCTATTGAAGTAATGCGTGCCGAAAAGCGCAGTGGAAAGGTACTATCCATCGGCTTCCAACCCCGCTTCGACGGCAATATGCAAATGATCAAGAAGATAGTTGAGTCGGGAGAGCTTGGCCGTGTCTACTACATCCAGACAGGAGGCGGACGCAGACGCGGAATTCCCGGAGGTACGTTTATCGAAAAGGAAACTGCAGGCATAGGTGCTCTGGGTGATATCGGATGCTATTCCCTTGATATGGTGCTTAACGCTATCGGTTACCCGAAGCCTATTACCGTAAGCGGATATACCTCCGATTTCTTCGGTACAAGACCTGAAGGTTATCATTACGATTATGCCCTTGCAAAGAAGTTTTCTGTCGATGACTTTGCTGCTGCATTTATTCGCCTTGAGGGTGACATCATCCTTGACTTCAGAATCTCATGGGCGATGCACGCAGATACTCCAGGTGACACCATCATCATGGGTACTGAGGGAGCGCTCCGCATTCCATCTACAGATTGCTGGAACGGTTCAGTAGGCGGACCCATGACCCTCTACCACGACGTATGCGGCAAGCAGACCGAAACTGTTATCCCCCTCTGCGACGGAGTCGACCTTTGGTACTGGAAGATCCGTAAATTCCTCGACGCCGTCATAAACGGTACTCCCTCACCCATCCCCTCGTCCCAGATAGTGTACAATCAGGCTATCATTGATTATATCGTGAAGTCCTCCGAGGCGGGTCGTGAACTCGAGGTAGTAATTCCCGAAATATAAAACATTGACAAATTTATACGAAATATAGGAGCAGCAATTATTGTTTATCGCTCCATTATAAATAAACGGAGGAAAATATGTCTGATAAAGTTTTAAGTCAGTTCAAGCAGGAAGAAACCGTAGAAGAAGTAAAGACCGAACGTAAAGTTAAAGTAGGCGTTATTGGTTGCGGCGGTATTTCTTATGCACATTTTAATAACTACGTAAAAATGGAGGACGTTGAGATCGTTGCGGTAGCAGACCTCATTTTCGAGAGAACTGAAGAAAAATGTAACGATTTCGGTCTTCACAATGCGAGAAGATATCACGACCATAAGGAGCTGATCGATAACGAGCCTGACCTTGACGTTGTAAGCATCTGCACGTATAACTCACAGCATGCTGAACCGGCAATTTATGCTCTCGATCACGGTATCAACGTAATACTCGAAAAGCCCTTCACTGCAACGGTTGAGGAGGCTATAGAGGTAATGAGAGCTGAAAAGCGCAGCGGTAAGGTGCTCTCCATAGGATTCCAGCCGAGATATGCCGCAAGCATGAAGATGGTCAAGGACGTTGTGCGTTCCGGTGTTCTCGGAAAGATCTACTACGTACAGACCGGTGGCGGTCGTCGCCGCGGTATTCCCGGAGGCACATTCATCGAGAAGGACAAAGGTGTTGTCGGAGCTCTCGGTGACATCGGGTGTTACTCACTTGATATGGTTCTTGATGCACTTGACTATCCGAAGCCGCTGACCGTATCAGGCTACGTGTCCGATTTCTTTGGCAAGAGACCTGAGTATAATGAAGAGCCCGAGGATGCCGAAAGATTCTCTGTTGATGATTTCGGTGCAGCGTTCATCCGTCTCGAAGGTGGCATCATCCTCGACTTCAGAATTTCATGGGCAATGCATCCCGACTCTCCCGGAGACACCATTATCATGGGTACCGAGGGTGCTCTCCGCATCCCTGCAACGGACTGCTGGAACGGTGCTCTCCCCGACGGTATTACTCTTTACCACGACGTTTGCGGTAAACAGACCGAAACGAAGCTCCCTCACCTTGTGGATGATGACAGTCCGAAGAACACTCTGTTCTACCATAAGATACGCAGTGTAATTGATAAGGCAGTATACGGTAAGGAGGACGCTCCGACCATCCCATCCTCAC
>CAYYRY010000268.1:0-2645 GCA_964474245.1 uncultured Ruminococcus sp.
TTACGACCATTCCTCGGGACAGGTTCATGTCGGGGGAGAACTTGGTACCGTCACCCGTGCCGTTCATAAGTCCCGTTTCGTATACGTACTTGATTGGTTCGTATGACCAGTTTTTCTTCACGTCGGTGAAGGGAAGCTCCGCTTCAGCCGCGGTGATGCCGACCGTGAGGACGGAAAGAAGCATCAGTGCGGCGAGAATGGCGGATAGGGTCTTCTTCATTTTCATGGATTGTCTCCTTTTCGGGGGATTTAGTATATGTATTATTTTATCATTTCGGTATATATTTGTCAATGGTTTTTGTATAGTTACACAATACAAATCTCCCCTGCCTGCGGCAGGGGAGATTTAAGTTTACAGTTGTCAGTTATGAGTCGGCGTTATGAGGCTGAAGGATAGCCGTTTTGGGAGATTTTGTCACAATATAACTCCATAACTTGCCCGAAGGGCAATCATAACTCCTTAATATCTTCCGATCTTGTCAAAGTGGTTGTCGGCAAACTTTGAGGTGTCTGTGATGCTGTAATCTCCGTGGGTGGGGTCTGCGAAGAAGGGGTTAGTGTCCTTTGAAACGATATCGTTGGTTCCTTTACCCACGCCGAACATGATGTACGCATCTTCTTCAATATCCTCGTCATCAACGATACAGTTGTTTTCGATGTAGTTTACGGTAGTGTATACACACTCTACTTCACCGAGCTTTGTGATGTCATCGTGGAACTTGTAGAGAATAGGCCACTTCTCACGCCACAGCTCATATCCGGGTTCACCTTCATTCGGGATATCGTCAACACTTGTTTCGCCGCCATTCATAGCGGCACCGGGCTCGTAAGTGCCGTCTTCAAGGTAGTCTGAGGTATGGTATAAGAGACTGGAGAAAAGGAATCTTCTGTACTCGCTGTAATTTGAATTGATATATACGTTGTCGTGAACCATGTGGTCACGGGTACCGTTCATTGTTATACCGCAAGCACCTGCGTCATAGAAAAGGTTACCGTAGATCTCAACGCCCGCAGAGTCACCGTCAAGGTAGATTGAATACTGTGCACCTGCTGCGCGTATGTTCTTGAAGAGGTTGTATCTTACTGTGTTTCCGCGGTCTGTAAAGCCCCAGTTAGTGTAAACAGCACCGTAATCGGCGGTGGTCATCATCATGTTATCGAATACGTTGTATTCAATTACAATGTTGTTGGATGAATTAAACTCAACAGCGGCGTGAGCGCCGTTCTCAAAGTAATTGTGAGATACTCTTGAGCCTGAGTTACAGTAGAAATTGATGGCACCGGACCACATATCTATGAAACCGAAATCGTGGAAGTAGTTGTTGTCGATAACGATTCCGCTTTCCTTCAGGGCAAAATATGAGTTTTCAAAATCGTTTATTCTGTCTTTCCAATATGGAGTGATGTAAAGACCGGTGGCACCGAAATTGAATATTTCATTTCGGGTGAAATGCATATTAAGGCAAGACGTAAAGTTCATTATTCTGTCGCCCGAGAAGTTGCTGAAGGTACAAGCATCGATGTTGACGTGATCTGCCTTATTGCCATCGAAAGCGATATTGGCTTTGGATGCGTTGAAGGTAAGACCTGTAAAGGTGACGTAGTCAGAATCTGAAAGTGTCATGAACTTATCGCCCGTTGCGATGGTATAAGTACCGTGGGGATCGTATACGTAAAGCACCTTCGTCTTGCTGTCGTACCAATACTCGTCCTTGCTGTCAAGCTGATCTGCAAGATTACTGAAGTAAACGGTGTCGTCTGTTCTGCCCTCAAACATAAAGTCGAAGCCACCTGCGGACTCACCGACGGGGTAACCGCTGGCGGGAACAAATCCCTCATACGTATTGAATGTGATCACGTTTGTTTCGGGATCGTAAGATTTTACGTCGAAGGTCTCGATGAGCCAACCTACTCTAAGGAAACCTGTAACCTTCATGCCCTCTGTGGTCTTAAATCCTTCAACAACGCTGGGAAGGGGACCCTGAAGCATGATACTGCAGAACTTATCAACTGTGGTGGTGAGATTAGTGAAAGCATCATCTGTACCGTCGGAACGCTTATTGGGGTATCTTGCCTCATGGCAAATGCCGTTTCCGCTGAAGAGAGCAGTGATATTAAAGTCTTCGGGAACTGTATTGCTGAGGTCGATCTTGCGGATGGAATTGACCGCTTCGTCCTTGAAAAGATGTTTTTCACTGTCATCTATAGGCTTGAAGTTACTCTGAGGTAAAGAATATCCGTTCTGGAAGATAACGTCTCCGTCGCCGTATGCGCGGTAGGTTATGCGTATATCCTCAGTACCGCTGTCGTCTGCGGTGAAGTTGATGTTGTCAAGCTCACCGTAATTACCCGCCATGAATGCAACTACGATCTCGTCCTTTGCAGTCTTCTTAAGCTCACGAACCTTAGCCTTTGCTGCTTCAAAAGTTGCGAGGGGCTTCTCCTTCGTGCCGGGATTCTTGTCGTCTCCGTCAACTGCGACGTAGATATCAGCATCATCGCAGAGTTCGAAAACAGGCTCGGTGAACGTTGATTTCAGCACGGGCTCCTCATAGGCGAGAGTGTATGAGAACTCACGGCCAGTATCCTTTTCATTGTAACGCTTGATAATGGTAGCATATTCTGCACGGGAAGCCTTGTCCGTG
>CAYYRY010000269.1:0-2613 GCA_964474245.1 uncultured Ruminococcus sp.
TACGTTCAGACAGGTGGCGGAAGAAGACGCGGTATCCCCGGAGGTACGTTCATTGAAAAGGAAACGGGCGGTATCGGTGCTCTCGGAGACATCGGATGTTACTCTCTTGACCTTGTACTGAATGCCCTCGGTTATCCGAAGCCGCTGACTGTTTCGGGTTATGTTTCCGATTTCTTCGGCAAAGATCCAAAGTATAACGGTGAGGATGCTGAAAGATTTTCAGTTGATGATTTCGGTGCGGCGTTTATCCGTCTTGAAGGTGACATTATTGTTGATTTCCGTATTTCATGGGCAATGCACCCTGACACCCCCGGTGACACTATCATCATGGGTACTGAGGGCGCACTCCGTATCCCGTCGTGTGACTGTTGGAACGGCACCATCGACGAGGGTATGAAGCTTTACCACGACGTATGCGGAAAGATGGTGGAAACACCTCTGCCGTACATCCCCAAAGGTGAACCGACTCTGTTCTATAGAAAGCTTCGCGGTGTTATCGACCGTGCGGTCTACGGAAAGAAAGACGCAATGATCGTTCCATCCTCTGAGATCATCTACAATCAGGCGATAATTGACGGTATCGTTAAGTCCTCCAAGCTCGGTCGCGAGATTGAGATCGTGATTCCCGATGTATAATTCAGACTAAATTTTTTATCCTCCTCGGAAATACACCGAGGAGGATCTTGACTTAAGACTACTACTTCCGCAACATAATATATCTTCAGGTCTTGATATTTTTCGCGGTGGATGTTATAATCATTATACTGTTTGATTCTGAGGGGGGGATTTGGTGAATTTCGATTATAAATACTCTGACCAAAACGAGTGTCTGTATTTACTTCACGATTGTATATCTGACATTGTTGATTACTCAGAAGGTGTACTCAGTTTTGAATTTGACGACGGCTTTTGGGTATTACCGAACCATCCCGCAGAACCGTATGGAGAAACTGTCAGGACTGGTCGATCAGTCGTACGTTATACCTTAACTAACCTCGATGAGTCATACATCTCAATTTTCTTATTTACGAGGAATATTTTCAAAAAGTACACCTGTCGGGAGATATCACTCGACAAATTTCTCCGAATTATTAACTCAAAGAACGGTTCAGTTGAATTTTTTTATCAGTATATTGACGGGAACACCAGACTTATAGATTGTAGGTTAAAAATAAAGGGTAAGTGGAAACACTGTCTTATTAACGTATCAACAGAAAACGTCACTTATCTGTGGAATAATTTAATGAAAGACAGAGTTTGGTAAGTCCGTATAGATTGTGTTTAAGCAATACAGAAACGAGGTAACATATGAACCTACTTATTATAGACGGTCAAGGGGGACTTCTGGGCGCTCAGCTTGTGCGTACGGTCAGATCCCGATTTGATAGCGTAAGAATTACAGCAGTCGGCACAAATTCCGCTGCAACGTCTGCTATGCTCAAAGCAGGTGCCGATATAGCTGCAACCGGTGAAAATCCCATAGTGGTTGCCTGCAGGAAGGTTGACGTTATAATTGGTCCTGTGGGTATTGTCATAGCCGATTCTCTTTTCGGTGAGGTAACGCCGACAATGGCTGTATCCGTAGGGCAGGCGGATGCGGTGCGTATATTGATACCTGTGAACAAATGTGACAACATTATTGCAGGTGTCCCCGATCTATCTATGACGACGTTGATATCAGACGCCGTTTCAAAGCTCGAAAAGATCATTTGATTTTCTAAAATGTATTGATTTTCACGTTAACCGGTGGTATAATCTAACTGTATTCAGAAGAGTACATACGGAACTGAAGTTCCTTTTTACGTATACTGTATTTAATGCAACCACGAAGGTGCCATATTCCAGAAGGGGTATTGCGCCTTTTTTATGTGCGAAAGAGGAGAAATAATGAAGACAAAAAACACTCGTAATATGATACTGTCTGCTATGTTTTTGGCTATGGCATACGTGCTTCCGTTCCTGACAGGACAAATTCAGCAAATAGGTAATATGCTTTGCCCCATGCATATCCCCGTCATTCTGTGCGGCTTTATCTGCGGTCCCATGTGGGGGGCTTTGATCGGAGTTACAGCCCCGATTATAAGATCGCTTACCCTTGGTATGCCGTCACTGTTTCCGATGGCTGTCTGTATGGCTGCTGAGCTTGCCGTATACGGCGCTCTTTCGGGAGTCCTGTATAGACTGTTACCGAAGAATAGGATAAATATTTATGTATCCCTTGTATCGGCAATGATTGCAGGACGGTTTGTCTGGGGAGGTGCACGATTCATCTGTTCGGGTCTCAACAGTGCAGACTTTGGACTTAAAGCATTTTGGGCAGGAGCAGTAACCATGGCAATCCCCGGTATTATCCTTCAGATAATATTGATTCCCATCATTGTTATGGTTTATGAATTTACAACACATTCGTCTGACGCGGATCAATTGAAATAATACTTGATGAACAGGTAAAAATGTGCTGAGTCACAACCCATACAAAAACACTCGCTATCTTTTTCTGGAAGCGAGTGCTTTTTTGTGGTTCTATAATAAAAGTTGGGGTATCTGGAGACAGATAGCAAAAAAAATAGGCATATCTGCAAAAATCTGATAAAATAAAGTTGACTAGACCAA
>CAYYRY010000270.1:0-2610 GCA_964474245.1 uncultured Ruminococcus sp.
ATGACCCTCTGCTTGTAAGGCAGATGCTCTCCCAACTGAGCTATGCTTCCATTTTTGTCTCTCAGAGGCTTTCCTCCTTGCGACGGATGTTATTATATCACAGACATTTCACTTTGTCAAGCACTTTTTTCACTTTATTAAAAAAGTTTTTAACTTATTTCGCACAATTAACGAAGGTATTTCTTCATGCGTATTCTTTGTCTGAGTGTATCTCACGCAAATACAAAGGGCTGATCATTCATAGTCTTCCGTATCACGAAAGAAGCTTATTACCTCTCCGGGAGCAAAGCCCATGCGTACTATCGATGCAATTATCCTGTCACGCTCAGCCCTCTCAAACGGTATTCCGCCTGCACATTTTTTTGACACGGCATAGCAAAGTGCCGCACTGTAAACCTCCGAGGGAACACTTTCCGCCGCAGCACGGGATATTTCTGCCGAATACCCTTTTTTCATTAGTTCAGCGCAGATCCTGTTCTTTCCTCGATGCTTTGTACGCGCCAGCTTTTCAGCTAAATCCTCCGCTTGTTCTCTTTCATCAATCAATCCTCTTTTTTTCACAGCAAGGAGAGCTGTTTCCCTCGCTTCTTCGGAAAAGCCTGATCTCGCAAGTTTGTCCGATAACGCCTTATAGCTTAGACTTTGCGCCGTGAGATACGACATAGCCTTCGTAACAACCTCGCATCTTTCCGAGTCCGACAGCATTTCACGATACATCTCCGCTGATACGACATCCCCGGACGTGACGCTGTACGACTCCCACATACGAACAGTCATTCTCAGACGTTTTACCTCCCCCGATGGCATGATAACGTCAAAGGCAACAGCTCTTTCGCCTTCCCGTACTCCTCCGATTATATACGTATTTTCCATACGCTACCAAACCTCTCTTAATAACGGACGGTCGCCATCAGCCACCGCCCGCGATTTATTCTTCTACTGTCCCGTCTGAAACCCTGAAATATTTGACCCCGGTGGGGTCTGCGGGAACTGCCGTGCTTTCGCATGATGTCACAATGATCTGTCTTCCCTTGAGGGATTCCATGATGAAAGCACGCCTGGTCTCATCAAGTTCTGAAAACACGTCGTCAAGAAGGAACACGGGATATTCTCCGGACAGGCGGTTGGATATTTCGCCCTCAGCAAGCTTCATGGACAGGGCAATACTGCGTTGTTGTCCCTGTGACGCAAAGAGTCTTGCCTCTTTCCCATTGATCGAAATATGTATGTCGTCCTTATGTGGTCCCCAAAGTGTGGAACCCACGGCACTTTCACGTTCAATATTGGTTGTCAGCTTTTCGTAAAGTCCTTCTCTCGTCTCGCTTTTCACCTCGGCTTGACTGACGTCTCCATCACCGCCGAATGCATCCAGATGCGATGCGTATACGAGGCTTGGAGTTTCTCTTCCGCCGGTCATTTCCCTGAAGTATTCCGCCACGTCGGAGGTGAGCATTTCGCAGTACCTGCATCTTTCTGCGTAGATCTCCGATGCAGCTATACTGGGCTGTTCTGCGTATATCTCCCACTCTTCAATCGTCACCCTTTTGCCTGCTGCGTATCGTTTCAGAAGGGCGTTTCGCTCTGCTAAAAATCTACGGTAATTCGTCAGGTAATATATGTACGCTCCGGAATTCTGTGAGATAGCGATATCAAGAAACTGCCGTCTGTCAGCGGGGCCGCCACTGACAAGAGACAGGTGTGCGGGACAAAACAAAGCCGCCCGGAAATTACCGAGCATTTCGGCACTTCCCTTCAGAGGTGCGCCGTTACGGGTGAGCTTTTTTTTACCGGTCAGTGGGATCGCCGTAGCAAGAGTGGTGGAGTGCATCGACGAGGTCTTCACATACTCTATCTCACATCTTGCGGCACTTTCACCAAACCTTACAAGGTCGCGGTCTCTCGCACCACGGAAAGAGCGTCCTCTCGCAAAGTAATAAAGCCCCTCCAATATATTGGACTTGCCCTGAGCATTCATCCCCCAGAGCACGTTGACCCCGGGGGAGAAGCTGACCGATACATCGGAGAGGTTTCTGTAGTTTTGATATCTTGCTTTCGTTACGGTCATAAACTTATATCAGCAGCTTATTCGCCAAGGTCCTCATCAAGATCAAGAAGGCGAATGTCGAGATCGTCATCCTCATCCTCGGCAAGATCAAGCTCTTCGGCTTCCGTATCATCAGCGGCAACAGCCTTGATCTTCTCTTCAAGCTCTGCCATAAGTGCAGGATTTGATTCAATGTAGATACGTGCGTTCTCTCTTCCCTGACCGAGACGGTTACCGTCATAAGATATCCATGCACCACTCTTTTCAACGATACCCTTAGCAATACCGATCTCAAGAATCTCGCTGGACTTGGATATGCCCTTTCCGTAAAGAATATCGAATTCTGCTGTCTTGAAAGGAGGAGCGACCTTATTTTTAACGACCTTACACTTAACCTTGTTACCGTATGTCTCACTGCCCGCCTTGAGGAGCTCGGACTTACGGATATCAATTCTGACGGAGGCGTAGAACTTAAGCGCGCGGCCGCCCGTGGTGGTCTCGGGGTTGCCGTAAAGCACGCCGACCTTCTCACGGAGCTGGTTGATAAAGATAACGATACAGTTAGT
>CAYYRY010000271.1:0-2606 GCA_964474245.1 uncultured Ruminococcus sp.
ATCATCCTTTATTTTGTTTGATTTTTTGTTTACCCCAACTATTGACATTGAGCCGTTTTTCTCTGTTGTTTTTCTTCGCGGCGATTAAGTAAAAAATAAAACCGATGACAGCACCTGAAAAATTGAGTATCAAATCGTCAACGTCGAGACTTCCCAGCCCGGTAATGAGCTGAAGCAATTCAACCGATATTATGATCAGCAGAATCAAAGGCAACACGTCTCGCAGACGTATATTTGTGGCAGAAGGAAGCAGAATACCGAAGGGGAAGAACAAAACAAAGTTTCCGAGAATGTTGGAAAGCACCAAGCCGGGAGAAATATTTCCGCATTTCAAGGCTGTAATATAGTTGCATATGGTACGGAAAGGTACAAAGTTTGTCATTTCCGAAAGCCTGCTTTTGATATCATCGAGGCTTAGTGCAAACTGTCTGCCGTAACGGAAGAACAGAATGAAGGTAAGGAATATAAGGTACATGACCCACAGGAATCGTATGGAGGAACGTGGTGTTTTTTTCATAGGTATAAATTCTCGTCTATTGGAAAATAAGCATTATATTTGTCGGATATTATTAAATGCGCGAATCTTAAGCCGCTGAGGGCAAGAGAGACACGGAGTCTTTTAAGGCTGTCAATAAATTTCATTTTATAGTCTTCATTTTCAATAAGGTCTACCTTTGCTGCGATCAAAATATTATAGCCGTGCTTTTCAGCGGCATATTCAATGATACGGGAAGAAAAGATGTACGGACGGAGTACGTTTTCACAGTTCAGAAACATCTCGTCGATATACTCACCGTTAGCGGACGTACAGACACAGAGTACGGTAAAGCTGTCAAAAAGTCTGATTCTTGAGAGACAGTACATTTTTCTGGCGTATTCTGATGTATTGAAATGCTTTTTACAGAACAGGGAATAAGCCATGGTGACTGTGTCAGTGATAATTCTTATGCTAAGCTCTTTTTTGTTATGCATAGTCAATGGACACTTTACATAGCAAGCCGCCAAGTTGGCTTGGCGGCTTGCTGGATGTTATCAGAATTCGATGGTCTTGCCTGTCTCGGAGGACTTGAATGCTGCATCGATGATGTTGAGCACTGTTCTAACCTGGTCGTACTTTACGATCATCTCATCGTTGCCGTCGATGGTGTCGAGCATATTCTTGTAGAGCTTAGCCCAATCCTGCTCGAACTTGGTTCCGTCGTCGGGATATTCAATGCGGCGGATGTCCTGATCGAACACCATCTCGTCGCGGAGATATGCGCCCTCGGGACCGTAAGCATAAGCCTTTTTAGTGGTCATTGTAGAGCTTACGATCTCTCTGAGAGTTGCACTCTCGGAGTAGAGGTCGTCTACCCAGAATGCACCCTTACTTCCGTAAGCAACGATGCAGGGAGCCTTAACGATGAAGCTTCCGCAAACCGTAACTTTTGCGTGGATACCGCCCTCGAAAGTGAATTCGATGACGCTTCTGTCGTCAACCTCTTTGAGAACGTCGCTTCTGAGACGTGCGGTAACGCTCTTAACGGGCTTGTTAACAAGGTAAACGATCTGGTCGATAAGGTGAACACCCCAGTCATAGAGGATTCCGCCTGCATGATCCTTAAAGGTTCTCCAGCCTCTCATGTAACCGCCCTGGAAGGTGTATTCGATATCGGTAACGTCACCGAGTCTGCCTTCCTCATAAGCCTTCTTGAGCATAAGGAACCCGCGGTCCATACGTCTGTTCTGGTGAACGAAGAAATGCTTGCCGCACTTTTCAGCGGTATAAACCATCTTTTCAAACTCAGCGGGGTTCATTGCAACGGGTTTTTCGCATATAACGTGTTTGCCTGCCTCAAGAGCCTTGCAGGTCATCTCGCAGTGGAAGTTGTTTGCGCAAGCGACAACGACTGTATCCATGTCATCGTGAGCGAGGAAATCCTCAAGATTGTCGTACGCTGCCATGCCGCGCTCAACTGCGAGCTGTCTCTGGGATTCGCGAACGTCGTAAACTGCAACGGGCTTGAGATCGTCGCAAACGTCATCTCTGTCGTGTGCAACCTCCCAGTGGTAGCCGCCGCCCATTCCGCCGTAGCCGATAAAGCCTATTCTGTGTTTCATAGTTGTATTTCCTTTCGGTATAGAGTTTTCGTATGTAAACTGACTTGAGATGTTACTCTCCGTCAGCAAGGTCGACCTTTATGCGAAGCTCCTCAAGAGTCTTGGGGTCAGGCAGACCGGGACACTTGGAGAGAAGCTCGGATGCGTTCTGTACCTTGGGGAATGCGATAACATCGCGGATGTCCTCAAGACCAAGAAGAAGAGTAACGAGTCTGTCGAGACCGAAAGCGAGACCGCCGTGAGGAGGTACACCGTATTTGAATGCTTCAAGGAGGAAGCCGAACTTTTCTTCAGCTTCAGCCTCGCCGATACCGAGAGCCTTGAACATAAGCTTTTGGGTCTCAGTGGTGTGGATTCTGATAGAGCCGCCGCCAAGCTCTGTGCCGTTCAGTACACAGTCATAAGCTCTTGCGCGTACTGCAGCGGGATCTGTATCGAGTAGGGGAATATCCTCTTCAAAGGGCATTGTGAAGGGGTGGTGCTTTGCGTAATATCTATTATCCTCT
>CAYYRY010000272.1:0-2592 GCA_964474245.1 uncultured Ruminococcus sp.
ATACGGACTTCTGATTTTTTACAGAACTGTATTAATTAAAAAATTGTATGTAGAAGTAAGATGCATATACGATGACTTGGCAGATCTTTCGAAAATGCGTAATGCCTATGAAGGACTTTACGGAGCCGACACCTTTATTTTTGGTTTAAATAAAACTATTTTGTCTGAAGAAGCCAAGTTTAACTTAAAGCCGGTATGGATAAAAAAATTATCTACACTGCAGCTTAAAAGTTGGCCTAAATATTTCGGTACAGTGTTTTTAGGAGAAGTCCTTGTTTTCCTTTACGCTGCTGTTAAGGTCTATACCGGAAATATCGGTCCGGGAGATTTTGTTCTGTTTTACGGAACAATATTCAGAGCGCTGAATGGCATAGATTGTCTTGTTGAACTTATTGCACAGCTTTTTACAAACAACGATTACTTAGAAACTGTTTTTGAGTATATCGATCTCCCCAATAACATGTACAAGGGAACACTCGCCGTTGAAAAACGTGACGATATCGACTATGAGATCGAGTTCCGCGACGTAAGCTTCAAATATCCTAATACCGACATATGGATACTCAGACACGTCAACGTAAAATTCAAGATAGGACAGAAGTTTGCCGTTGTGGGAATGAACGGCTCGGGAAAGACAACGTTTATTAAACTGATGTGCCGTCTTTACGATCCGACTGAAGGTAAGATACTGCTGAACGGTATTGATATAACACGCTACAGATATGACGAATATCTTGCGCTGTTTTCAGTGGTATTTCAGGATTACACCGTATACGGCTTTCCTCTTGGCGAAAATATCGCCGTTTCGGAAAGCTATGACAGAGAAAAAGTTCTTGACTGTATTGAGCGAGTGGGTCTTTCGGAAAAGCTTTCAACTTTAGAGCGAGGACTTGAAACACCTATAGGCAGAAGCTACGAAAACGACGGTGTGGATTTCTCTGGCGGTGAGAGACAAAAGATCGCCCTTGCCCGCGCACTTTACAAAGGAGCTCCGTTTATCATTCTTGACGAACCGACGGCGGCACTTGATCCACTTGCCGAGGCTGAGGTGTATGCTTCATTTAATAAAGCCGCACAGGGTCATACCGCCATCTACATCAGCCACCGCCTCTCAAGCTGCCGCTTCTGCGACAGGATCGCCGTATTTGATAACGGCTGTGTCGTACAGATGGGCTCACACGACGAACTCCTCGGTGACGGGGATGGCAAGTACAGCGAGCTGTGGCACGCTCAGGCGCAGTATTATACGGATACCGTCTAAGTATAACTTCAAAGCCGTACCGCAAAAACGATGCGGTACGGCTTTTTCACATCTACTTGAAAAAACACATTCAGCATGCTATAATAATTATAAATCTAAACAGCGTGTAAAATCATAAATTTAAAACTAATCAAGCTCTTTTATGTAATTTTGCGTAGATCTGATGGAGGTCATTATGAATATAGGTATTGTAATTTTTAGCGGTATAAGTGTGGAGAGTCAAGTAGAAAACATGAAAAAAGTCGGAATAAACAGGACATTTGTTTCATCTGAGATACATAATTTTGATAATGTTATGGATTTGTTCAGGCGAGAAAATATTATATGTGAAACACTCCATGCTCCATTTAACAGGATAAACGATATGTGGAGTCATGACCGGGATGCCGGTGACTGTATACTTAACAGACTTAAGGACTCTATTGACAAATGCTGCAGATACGGTGTTCCGGTAAGCGTGGTTCACTTGTCAAGTAAATGTCCAATGCCGGAGATCAACGAAATAGGTATCGAAAGGTTTGACAAGCTGTTCGCATATGCGGAAGAGAAAGGAATAATAATAGCACTTGAAAACCAGAGGTATCTTGAAAATATCGACTTCTTTATGAAAAGGCACCCTGAGGCAAGATTTTGTTATGACGTTGGACACGAACATTGCTTTACAAGCGGAATTGATTTTATGGATCATTTCGGTGACAGACTTGTGGCACTTCATATTCATGATAACTCTTGCATATACAATGCTGACGATCATCTTTTGCCTTTCGACGGAAAAATTGATTATTCAGTTCCGGCTAAAAAAATCGCCGAAAGCGGTTTTACAGGTACGTTGATGCTTGAGGTCGAAAAAACGTCTTCGGTTGACGACGTTGCAATATATGAGCATATGAGTAATCTTGAGTACTACAGCAGGGCTGCTGATGCTGCCAATAAGCTTGCTGCGATGGTTGACTCTTACAGGTGATTGTTATATATAACTGATTTCCGACCAAAATGAAGTATGTGAAATGATATTAAGCGGTAAATAGAATACTAAAAGCGTATTATTGATGAGCACGAAGCCAAGGCGAGAAGTGAGCTTTCTAAGTTCATAAGATAACTCAAATATACGAGACAAATACACAAAAACCTCCCGACGTATTTTCGGGAGGTTTTTGTGCTGAAAAACAAGCCCGCCAAACTTATGACGGGCTTGTAAATTTAACTTAGTCTCTGACTAAGTACATCTTAACTGCTTCACCGTTGCTATCCCATGCCTTTGCTTCTTCGGGAAGCTCGGAGGTGATAACGTACTCGTTACCGAGAACAGCGGAGAGGATGCTGTCGGTGTA
>CAYYRY010000273.1:0-2576 GCA_964474245.1 uncultured Ruminococcus sp.
TTATTCTGAACACTCAGTCTAAACACCTTAAAACGAGCAGGGCGTGTCCCTTGCCATGGGTATTATGATCACTTACGGTTCTTACATGAAGAAAGACGTCAGCATTGAAACGTCCGTACATCAGATCGAAATTTTTGACACAGGAATTGCTTTCCTCGCAGGTCTTATGATCATTCCCGCGGTGTTCTCATTCTCTGGCGGTGACAAGAGTGCTCTCGGTCAGGGTCCCGGACTTATGTTCGTAACACTTCCTAAGGTATTTGACAGCATCCCCGGTGTTATGGGTGATATAGTCGGTGCACTTTTCTTCTTACTCGTTCTATTTGCAGCTCTTACCTCATCTATTTCTCTTATGGAAACCGTCGTTTCGATCCTGCGTGATAAACTTGGCTGGGGTAGACGCTTAACCTGCATTGTCGTATTCATCGGATGTGTTATCCTCGGTATACCTTCATCTCTCGGCAACGGCATATGGAAACATATAAAGGTCGGAGGCAAGGATATTCTTGATATGTTCGACTTTGTAAGCAACAGTGTACTCATGCCCATCGTTGCACTCTTGACCTGTATTTTCGTCGGTTACGTTATTAAGGTCGATACCGTAAACGAGGAAATTGAACGAACAGGAAAGTTCAAGATGAAGTCTCTGTTTGTAGCAATGATCAAATACATCGCACCTGTGTGTATTGTTCTGATCCTTGTTTCTTCGGTTCTTGATGCAGTCGGTGTGTTCAAATTCTGATTTTGTCTAAAGTTAAAACAGGTCACTGAGGTTGTACCTCGGTGACCTGTTTTAGATTTCTGACGCTTATATAAAGCTTTTTACCAATACCTAATTAAGCCTTTGTCGAATTTTCCCCCGGTATCTGAACCAATCCTGCAACGTCGGAAACAGGAAGGGCGAATACGATTCCCTGTGCCTTTTTCTTCATGCCCATATGCTTATACATAGCGTGAAGCACCTGATCGCGAATATCCTTTTCCACTACCATCATAAGGATCTCTTTATCCGCATGAATGGTGATGCCGAAAAATGCGGCTTCTTCCTCACGGGCAACGCCTCTGCCATTTATGATGGTGCCGCCGTGGGCTCCGTTCTCACGTGCAACGTCCATTGCGTCCTCGGCATAGCCGGAGTTGACGATGGCAAATATTACTTCATGATTGTTGGTCGTCATTACTGATCCTCCCTGCCTTGTTTGTTATTACTCAGGAACTGATACATATTTACGCCGATCACCCCTGACATGGGGATGGCAAATGCAATTCCTTTTCCGTTACGTATGGTCCTGAACTTCTCCTCGAGACAGTTCATTATGGGTTCGACCATATCCTCACGGACTACACTCATAAGCACTGCTTTGTTGATATTGAGACCGAGCATATCAACGATCTCTGAGGTGGCAGTACCTTTTCCTTTAGCGGCTATCTGGAAGTTAACGTCAAACTGACTCAGCACGTCAAGATAGAACTCAGATTTTGATTTATCAACTACCGAGATTATTAGCTTCAGCTTTTTAATAGCCGATTCGTTAACCGAACTTGTCATATACTGCCTCCTTACATAAAGTTGATGATCTGCTCATCGTCAGCCTGCAGGATACGCTTCATAGCACGCTTTTCTTTGAGCCTGTTTGTAACGATTGACTTGAATCCGAGAAGCTGGATCGTTATCAGCGGAGCCATGGCAACAAGAGCTACGACACCGAAGCCGTCACGGAGAACGGCACTCTCTCCCTGAAGGGCGACGCACACACCGACGGCAAAGGGAAGGATAAAGCCTGAAGTCATTGGGCCGCTGGCAACTCCACCTGAGTCGAAGGCGATGGCGGTATATACGGGAGGAACGAAGAGGGACAACGCAAGGGAGATAAAATAACCGGGGATGATGTAGTATACCAGGGAGAAATCAAATATGATGCGGATCACGCTGAGGGCTATGGCGGCGCCGACGCCGAGACAAAGTCCGATCATCATTGAACGCTTCTTAACGTAGCCTCCCGTTACGTCCTCGACCTGTGTGTTAAGCACGTGGATGGCAGGCTCTGCAAGGACTACGAGGATACCCATAACAAGTGCAATCCCCACAAGAAGTGCGGGATGGAGAAGGGACATCTGAAGTCCCATTTTGTAGCCCATGGGCATATAACCCACGTTGACACCGGTTAAGAACATTACAAGTCCGAGATATGTAAATACAACGCCCGTTGCGATCTTCAGAAGTCTGCGCTTGGAGAGCTTCAGGAAGAATATCTGGCACAGCATGAAGAAGAAGACTATAAGTCCGAGGGCAACGGCAACCTCCTTCGCAACGTGTCCGAAGCTTTCTAAATATGCTGTCAAAATATCGTCACCCACAGAGCCGTAGCTTACCGTGTAGCTCAGATCGTTATCGGCAAATATTCCGAGCATCAAAACCGCTAGAATGGGACCGATGGAGCACAGAGCAACAAGACCGAAGCTGTTTTCCTGACTGTGACGGTCGCCTAAAACACTTGAGATACCAACGCCGAGAGCCATAATAAAGGGAACGGTAATGGGTCCCGTCGTAACTCCGCCTGAGTCAAACGCCATGG
>CAYYRY010000274.1:0-539 GCA_964474245.1 uncultured Ruminococcus sp.
AAGAGTTATGTAGTTTCCGTGGAGAAATGACAGACGTGAGTCGTCATCCTTGAAGTAAATGCTCTCTCTCATTCCGGAGGGATTCTGATCGATAAAACAGAATATACACCCGTTTTCACATCGGTGCTTTTTATCCATAAGAGGAGTTTCAAATTCAAGCCCGATGTCATCGTACTCCGCTTTTACTATATTAAAATCAAGTATTTCTGCGCCTCTGTGAATTCGGAGAGTGACCGACGTGGATGCAAGATGAAATCTGTAATCGAGGACGTCACGGATCTCCCGTCCGTTAATCTCAAGAAGCACGTCGCCTTCGTGAATACCTGCCAGTGCCGCACGCGACCTTGGCAAAACACCTGTTATAACTACCATGTACTTTATCTCCACCAACTCTCCTGTCTGAATTTGCGCATAATACCGCTTTTATTATTATACACCAAATCCCCCTGAAAGGTCAAGTAACAGCGTGATTTTTATGATGCTTTTAGCGCATTTTTTTACTTCTGATATAAAAGTAAAACAACCCTGCGCGGAATGGA
>CAYYRY010000274.1:549-2567 GCA_964474245.1 uncultured Ruminococcus sp.
CACCATCACAAGCCATATGACAGGAATCACACGTCAGGTCTGGTCCTCCTCAAAAAAGGCTGCAAAAAAAGCTGCCGCATACTTGGTTTTATGTGAGCATTTTGAGCTTCAGAACGAGTATGGAGCAAACGGTAAATATATTGTCTGGGTATATAAAGACGGAAAGCTCATGCATGAAAATATGATGTTGCCTATTATAAAAAATTTTCGCAGAGCACCGCACAGGTATCAACGGTCACAATACGCTCATATTATTCGACAGAAGTGCAGAAGCCCTGACACTCGGCAATATACAAGCGAACACCGAATACAAAAAACGATAATTCTCCGTTTTTCGCCTCCAATACGCAGAAAACGGCAATCCTCGGGAGATGGTTACAATGCGTATGTCTGCCCATACCGATAAACTTTATCTTATGTGAAGCATTACCGTGTATGAAAATTGTAACGACTCGAAGCATATCCGTTTTTCCGAAGCATCTGCGCTTTCAGGAATGAACACAAGTATTAAACGGCCTTTTTAACAGGTCACAGATTTATTTGGCGATACCTTGATTCTTTCATCGTAAGGCACAAAATACTCATATTAGTACCTAAAGGGGACTGCAGACCGTGCATCCCCTTTTTTACGATCAATCCTCAGAATATCCCGGTATCACTGCCGTACCATGCCGTATCCTGATCATTGAATCCACTCAAATGAGCTGTAGTAAACTGCCGGTAACCTACCGGAGAAGTGTCTGATAGTCCGCTATCGTCTCGTTTACAGCACGGGTAATAGACAAAATACCCGAATAATCTTGATTTGTACACTATTGTATGGTATAATTAATTTAAATAATTACTAATTACTTCACAATTCTTTAGTTGATAGCTTCAGGACCGTAAATAAAAATACCCGTAGGCTCTTCGTAGAAGCTCATTAATAAACGGGCAGAAGGTCTTACGGCGACAAAGCGCAACGTCAGTTGTTCCACCGAGCATCTGAGCATCGATAGGAATAGCTTTTTAAGTCACCAAGACAATCAGGCTGAGCAGACGTTATTAAAGGAGGATATCCAAATGAATCTTGATAAAGTAATCGCCGAAAGAAGCACAAAGACAATCTATCATGACGGCGACAGAAGTATTAAAGTTTTTAACACCGGCTATTCCAAAGCAGACGTGCTAAATGAAGCACTTAATCAAGCAAGGATTGAGGAGATCGGATTAAACGTCCCCAAGGTCTTAGAGGTTACTTCCATCGACGGACGGTGGGCGATCGTTTCGGAGTTTATCGAGGGCGTCACTCTTGCGGAGCTTATGGAAAAGTACCCCGAGAAAAAGCGCGAGTACGTTGAGCTGCTTGTGGATCTTCAGATGAGTATTCACGCGAGATTCTGCCCTCTTCTTAACAGGATGAAGGACAAGATGAGCCGTATGATCGCTCAGACGGAGCTTGACGCCACCACCCGTTACTCACTCCACACCCGTCTTAATGAAGATACCCCCAAGCACAGCAAGGTATGCCACGGGGACTTTACCCCTTCGAACATCATCATCACGGATGACGGCACTCCCTTCGTTATCGACTGGTCCCACGTAACTCAAGGAAATGCGTCCGCTGACGCCTCACACTCTTACCTTAAGTTTTGGATGAACGGTGACATCAGCGGTTCTGAAATCTATCTCGACACCTTCTGCGCCAAAAGCGGCACTGCAAAGCAGTACGTCCGCAAGTGGATGCCACTCGTCGCCGCTTCTCAGCTGATAAAGTGTAACGATAAGAAACGCGAGTTCCTCATGAGTTGGATCGACTTTTCAGATCATCAATAATTCAGTTTACAACTTAACGCTTGATGCGTATGTACTCGTCAAGCTACACATTTACTAATCAAGAGAGGTATATATCATGATCAAGATCACAGTTTGCATCGGCATCTCCTGCCACATCAAGGGTTCACGTCAGGTAGTTGAGAGTCTTCGGAGCCTTATCTCCGAAAACGCTCTTGAGGACAAGGTGGATCTCGGCGGCACCT
>CAYYRY010000275.1:0-2547 GCA_964474245.1 uncultured Ruminococcus sp.
CACCACGTTGGGGAAAAGCTTGACGCTCTTCCACCCGGTCCCATTCTCACCCTTTTCGGGAACGTACAGGAACAGTCCCCATACGAGTCCCATTACAGCGGCGCTGACGGTGAATCCGGGGTGATAAGTTCCGATGGGAAACAGTATTGCTCCTGCAAAATCGGCAAGTGCATAAATCAGTGCGGCGTGGACGGGTCCGAAAAGGGACGCCGCCGCAATGATGGGTACGAAGGAAAAGCCGATCTTCAGTCCCGCCGTATTGATGGAGCAGAAACGGTTCAGCACCACCTCAAGGGCAATAAGAAGCGCCGAGTACGTAAGTATCCTGACCGAGCTTACATTGTTTTTCTTCATTAACAAAACCTCCCGTAAACGTTGGCAGCGGATAACAACAGTATTCCGTATCCGTCCGCATTCAAGCGCACCGATACGCTTCGTTCCGCCAAAACATTCACGAGAGTGATTTCGTTTTTGTCACAGCGGGATGCAAAATGTACACCGCAGTACCAAGTGGTACTTTCGTCCGCCCGGCAACTCCCCGTCCCGACGGCACTTAACGCGCACATTTCTACTCTGTCAGAGCTATTGTATTTTCTGCCTTTACTGAATTAAAATATATGTTATCACATTGCGTCGGGATCAAGTCCACTCATTTGCATGAGCTTGCGGTTGAACTCCTCTGCTGTGTTATAACCCATTTTCTTCTGTCTGTGGTTCATAGCCGCGATCTCTATGATAACGGCAAGGTTTCTGCCGGGTCGCACAGGCACGACGATAGACGGGATCTTGATTCCCATGATCTCTGTGTACTCGCTGTCAAGACCGAACCTGTCGTACATCTTTCCCTCTTCCCACTGTTCAAGATTGATTATCAGGTCAACCTTTTCGGAGGATTTTACCGAGCCCATACCGAATATCCGTCTTACGTCAACAATACCGATACCGCGAAGCTCGATATAGTATTTGATGAGATCCGGTGCCGTACCGACGATGGTCTTGTTCGACACCTTGCGGAGCTCAACGGCGTCATCGGCAATGAAGCGGTGACCTCTCTTGATAAGCTCGATGGCAGTTTCACTTTTACCAACTCCGCTGTCACCGAGAATAAGCGTACCTTCGCCGTATACCTCAACGAAAACGCCGTGGCGTGTGATCTGTGGCGCAAGCTGTACGTTAAGGAATGCAATAAGTGCCGCCATAAATTCACTGGTGTTCATTGAAGTTACAAGCAGAGGAACCGCGAAATATTCCGCAAGCTCAAGAGCAACGTCGCTGGGTCTGTTGCCGTGGGCATAAACCACTGCGGCAGGATGACGGCTGAAAAGGGCAGTAAGCTTGTCTTTTTTCACGTCGTCGTCAAAGCGGGACATGAATATACTTTCGGCATTACCGACGATCTGTATACGCTTCTCGTCGAACTCGTCAAAGAATCCCGCAAAGCGCAGACCGGGTCGGTTTACCTCGGTGGTAACGATATTGATCTCCTCCGGGTCTTCGGGAACGTACGAGACCTCAAGCTTAAATTCTTCAATGATCCTTTTGAGAGTTACTCTCTGTCTTGCCTCAACCATAGCACCACACCGTCCTTATATATTATGTAAATTTAACCTGTTCAAAGCCTCAGACGATTACTTGTCGTCCTCTTCCGAAACCTTCAGCATGATAGCGCATTCCATTCTGTGACGGAACAGCTTACAGCCGTACTCGTACACACCGCCGATATCCCCCGTTGCGTGATAAGCGTTGGCTGCACATCCTCCCGAGCAGTAGAACTTTGCCCAGCAGTCCGCACATTCCGGATGGGAATATACGTTACACTTTTTAAATCTTTCGCAAAGCTCGGGGCGTTTTATTCCGTCGAATACGTTACCGATGGAGTATTCGGGATCGTTTACAAACTGATGACAGGGAAAAAGCTCACCTGCAGGAGTAACCGCCATGTACTCGCTTCCGGACCCGCATCCCGCAATACGCTTATGGATGCATGGGCCTCTTTCAAGATCTATCATATAGTGGTAGAAGGTAATAGGCTCACCCTTTCGGCGACGACGTATCATATCCTGCGCAAGACGGTCGTATTCACCAAAGAGTACGGGGAGATCATCTTCCGTCAAAGCATAAGGGTCATCGGGAGGACAAACCACAGGTTCCATACTCAGCTCGGTAAAGCCCAGATCCGCCATATGCATAACATCATTGGCGAAGTCAGTATTACTGTGAGTATAGGTACCGCGCATATAATACCCCTCACCGCCGCGGCTTTCCACCAGCTTTTTGAAAAGAGGGATAATCCTCTCGTAGCTTCCCACGCCCTTGTAGTCACGGCGGAATCTGTCGTGGACCTCGGGTCTGCCGTCAAGGCTGAGCACCACGTTGTGCATTTCACGATTGGCGAAATCTATTACGTCGTCGTCAATAAGCATACCGTTTGTGGTCAGAGTAAAGCGGAAATTCTTACCCGCCGCCTCTTCGATGCTTCTTGCATAGGCAACGGTCGCCTTTACAACGTCCCAGTTCATAAGGGGCTCGCCGCCGAAGAAGTCGACC
>CAYYRY010000276.1:0-2542 GCA_964474245.1 uncultured Ruminococcus sp.
TGTCCTTGCGGGAAATACAACAAACCTAAATTTGTATGCAAAATGGTCATTAGATGAGTATACTATCACTTACAAAAACGCTGCAAAGAATTCAAATCCTACAACTTATACGATGGAGAATGAAATAACGCTTGCTGACCCCGAGTGGGCAGGCCTTGAGTTCTCTCATTGGTCTGATGTAAACGGTAATAAGGTTACAAAAATTGAACAGGGAACTACCGAAAACCTTGAACTTGAAGCTAACTGGAGATATAAAAAGAACTTAGCCGTTTCCAATCCCGATAAGTATACCTACGTAGGCGGTGCACTTGATGATAAGTCAAGATATTACTTTATTTATGATATCGGAACTATTGAAAACGTAGTTTTGGACGAGATATACGGTCGTAAATACGATGGAAACATGGAATATACGTATACCGAAAGCGAATCGTATAAAGTAGAAAAGGCTGAGGCAAATACCGTTGCTCAGACAGTTGCCAATTCAATAGTAAATAGCGAACAATGGGAGAATACATCCAACTGGGTATCAAAGCACGAAGAAGGTACAACCTTAGGTGCGAAATACTGTCCTGAAATAGAGATCGAAAAAATCAAGGTAAAGGCTTATGAATTTTCTGCAGGATGGTCCGAAGTTGATTCAGATACCTATACCGAAACCGAAGTTGAAATCAATAACACAGAGACCGGTAGTGAAATAACGAATCAGACTCTTTCAACCATTTCATTTGTGGAGGAGAAGGAGAAAAAGAAGGAAGTAAATATGAAGCTGTCTCCGGATATATCTCCGGCAGGTTATTACAGCTACGTACGTGCAGCCGATATTAAGGTTTACGCTGTTGTAACGTATGATCCTGCTGACGGCGAATATTATCTTGATATTTACAGCATGGTATACCGTGTATTTGATACAACTCTCTTTAAGCTTGTCGGTGACGAACAGTATACCGTAAATATTGAGAAGCGCAATCAGCTTGATTTTGAGATTCCCTATGAGCAGATTCCTACTATGTTCTATACCGTTGAATATGATGCAAACGGCGGAAGCGGAGAAATGCTCAAATCCGTTCACGAACTTGGTATGTATTCAAATCTCCTGACAAACGAGTTTACCCGTACAGGTTATACCTTTGCCGGATGGAAGACTACGGTTGACGGAACTGCAGCGGTCTACAGTGATGCAGCTTCCGTTCGTGACGTTGCCTCAGCAGGTGAAACGGTTAAGTTGTATGCGCATTGGATCCCCCATAGCTATACGGTAAAATACAACGCAAATAAACCGGATAATGCAAGCTCTTCGGTTATAAATATGCCGAGTGAAATAATTTGTACATACGACACAGCGGTTAAGCTTGGTAGTGCTCCTTCACTGACGGGCTGGACGTTTGGCGGTTGGTATCGTGATGCCGCGTGCACCGTGAAGGTTGGAAATGCAGGTGTTGTAAAAGCCAAAGCGAACCTGACCGCTGAGAATAATGGTATTGTAACGTTGTACGCTAAGTGGACTGCTAATACGTATACCGTGACGTACAACGCGAATGGTGGTACGGGAAGCGATAAAACACAAACTCAAAAGTATGATAGTAGTCTTGCATTGACGGAAAACAGCTTTAAAAGAAATAATTACACATTCCTTGGCTGGAGTATAAAAAGTACAGCCACTGTCCCGACCTATACTGATAAGCAGAACGTGGAGGAGAATCTTGCCACTTCAGGCAATGTTACATTATATGCTGTTTGGATCAAAACCGAATCATATACTAGCTTTGATGGTCGTTCAGAAAAGTTAACAGAAGGTGATTATATTACAGACGTGATAAGTACTGGTATGAGTAAAAAACTCTTGACTGACAACGATTATAATACTATTGAAATAGAGATTGTATTTGATGCCAAGAGAAAAGATGTATGGATACTTAACAACTATGCACAGCTGGAAGTAATCGCCAACAACTCCACATTAGCTGGAGTTAAGTTTGCAATCATTATCCTAGATACTGATTGGACAGATAATATCACAGAAACGTACACTATAAATGTTTCCGATTTGAACGATGATGGTTCATTTAACGTAAAATGGTCTCATTTGAGCGGTTCTGGTGTTGGTGAACACTGGACTTTAGGTACAACTTCTGTAAAAGTTACTGCGCAAAAAAGTTAATTAAAGAAATTCCTTTAGAGGTACGTCTGCATTACGAAGTCGTACCTCTAAAATATTAAGAACCTGATTTGTTAAAAGTGAACAAATGTATGCATGATTACACATTTATATATTTTAACCAGTTAAATGATGTTAATTCCGCGAAGATTAACTAAAAAAACAGAAACTTTTTTTCAAAAACCTATTGCATTCCCGAAAACTTTATGATATAATGACAGGGTGTGTAAACACACAAATAATTTTATCACACACACAGCAAAATTATTTCTGCCGGTGCCGATTTCTCACGTGAGCTCGGTTACAGAAAAATCGCTGTGGTGGAAAAACCGAAGGAGGACATTAAAATGTCTATTGTTTCTATCAAGCAGCTTCTTGAAGCAG
>CAYYRY010000277.1:0-2502 GCA_964474245.1 uncultured Ruminococcus sp.
CCCTACGACACCAAACAGTTTCGTGCTCATATCACCATGGGACGTGACGTGGATATACTCCCCGGCAACGTGCCTGAGGTTAGAGAAAAGCAATTTATGAACGTATCAAGCTTTTCCCTTATGAGCTCCGAGCAGATCAACGGTAATAGAGTCTACCGCGAGCTGTTTAAACGAAACTCCGCCGCCCAGCCACTTTAGTTATTTGCCAAACCAGCACGGCGCTTGAAAAAATCATGACTCTCAGTACTTACCGTCAAAGGGTGACAGGTCAGATCTGATAAAATACCCCTTATCGTGAAGACAGACAGGACACTTTTCGGGAGCACCCGTACCTTCGTGTACGTGACCGCAGTTAAGGCATATCCATGTAGTTTTCACGTCGCTTACAAAGAGCTTACCTCCCTCAACCAACTCAGCGTACCGTGCAAAACGGTCACCGTGATGCTTTTCTATCTTTGCTATCATCTCAAATTTTGCCGCTATCTCACCGAATCCCTCTTCTCTTGCAACTTCTGCAAACGCCTTATACACATCGTCATGCTCCTCATACTCATTATGCTGAGCCTTTCTTAACAGTTCTGCAGTGCTCTGAGCTATATCCACAGGATACGTTCCGTCTATGGCAACCGTCTCTCCCACCGAGGGACTTAAATAGCCGTAGAATATTTCCGCGTGCTCTTTTTCCTGACCGGCTGTATAACTAAATATACATTCGATCACGTAAAGTCCCTCTCTCTCTGCCTGTGCCGCGGCAAATGTGTAGCGGTTTCTCGCCTGACTTTCCCCCGCAAAGGCGCGCATAAGGTTTTCTCTTGTCTTGCTGTTTTTAAAATCCATATTTCGTCCCTTTCTAAGCATTCCTCGGTTTATGTGAGAATTTGTAAAGCTCATATATACTGTCCCCCGGTCCTCACCCAAATATTCACTCATCCCCTCATGCCACTTGACTTTACTTATTTCATGTTGTATAATATACATGATATTTTTTGAAAGGATACGTATATGAAACACACTAAAATTATAATATCGATACTTCTTTCGGCAGTTATGCTTTTCTCCTTCACCGCCTGTATGAACGAGGACTCCAAAAAGCTCATCGGTACGTGGGAAGCTGAATTTGACATTTCACCATATCTCAACGCAGCTTTCGATGATCAGATGGAGGAGCACGCATCCTTCTTCTATACTGAAGATATGTTCATGACTCTCAGCATCACATATAGCGAAGACGGCACTTACACCATGGCTGTAGACTCAGATAAATTCAAGGAAGAATGTGAAAAGCTCATACCGTTTTTCACTGAAGGACTCAAAAAGACCCATCTTGCGATCTCCGAGGAATTCGGTATTCCTGTTGAAACTCTTCTCGATGAGGCAGGAAAAACTTACGAGGAAATGGCAGAAGGTATGGTAAGCAGCCTCGATCCCAAGGCTATGGCTGACGAGCTGAAAATGACAGGTAATTTCAAAGCATCAGGCGGAAAGCTCTTCCGCAGCAGCTCTCTTGATGCAAAGACAGACAAAAGTCTCTACGAAAGCTACGAGCTTGTTGATGACAACACCTTAAAGGTCACTTCTTATACAGGTGCCGACTCTGACAGCAATCCTTTCACCTACCCCATGGAATTTAAAAAAGTAAAATAATCAGAAAAAACGACCGATCGTGCATATCAAGCAGATCGGTCGTTTATTTAATTGATCATGGTCTTTTGCTTTACCTTCAGATTATTGATAGCATTGGAAAGCATTATCTGTGACAGATAATACTCTCTCCTGCTTTTCTTTCTTGCAAGCTCACTGCGTGCTGCCTCAGCCTCGCGCATCTCTTTTTCTTCGTCGATCTCTTCAGGAAGAAGAGCCATATCGCAAAGTAGCTTCACGGTATTGTCCTGCATATCAAGCATACCCCCGTATACTGAAAACAGGATTTTCTCACCGTCAGGCTTGGTATAGTAAGCTTCACCATAGGTTATGGATGCGGTAACAGGCTCACGGTTAGCCATGATACCGAGCATACCGTCAGTTATCGGCACTATAAGGGATATACACTCACCGCTGTAAAATACTCTTTCGGGAGTAAGTACCTCAAGATTAAAGCTTTTCATCGTCAGCCTCCGCCATAGCTTCTGCCTTTGCCCTGACGTCATCGATGGTACCAACGTTAAAGAATGCACTTTCGGGATAATCATCCGCTTCACCGTCGATTATCGCCTTAAAGCTGCGGATAGTTTCACTTAGCGGAACGTAAATACCGGTCATTCCCGTGAATTTTTCCGCTACACTGAAAGGCTGTGACAGGAATCTCTGAATCTTTCTCGCACGGCGAACGATATTCTTGTCCTCCTCGCTAAGCTCATCCATACCCAGTATGGCTATGATATCCTGAAGCTCATTATAGTGCTCAAGTATCTCCTGTACGGTACGCGCTACCGTATAGTGCTCTTCGCCGACCAGTTCGGGGTCAAGCATACGGGATGTGGATTCAAGGGGATCCACCGCGGG
>CAYYRY010000278.1:0-2498 GCA_964474245.1 uncultured Ruminococcus sp.
AATATGAGTGCCTATGAACAGCAAAATAGGCACTCATATAGAAGAAATATCTTTAACTATGTGAAACCGGGACAACTTATCCCGATATAGAGATGCTTCCCACTATCGCTTCATTGTTCGGAACTTCTGTAGATGCACTGCTCGGATGCAGTGCAGATGAAAAGAAGAAGTTTTGCAGTGATCTGAGCAATAGAGTGATCGAAGCCATCAGGGAGGGTGACGTATCCAAAACCGTTGACTTATTGCGTGAGATAAGAATCAACCTAAAGGATTATCAGGACTACTGGTTCTTCGGAATATTTAACGAGATATGGGATACCCGTCTGTTCAGTAACGAAAGCGTACTTGAAGAAATGCGTATACTCACGGAGGAGATATTTGCAGTATGCCCGAGGGAAATGCATTACGACGTGATCTGGCATATGGCAGATATGGAGGATGACGAACACGCTTTAGCTTTTCTTGACGCCAACGCTTGCCGCGAGGACATGATCAAATCGAAGCTATTGCTCAAACGCTACAGAAGAAGGGAAGAGCTTGATAAGATCGAGGACGTCAGAAAATTCGTTTTATGGCAGACGATCGGTGACTGTATATCGGTAGCGAACGACTGGCAGGAGTACCTCACAAGGGACGCCGCCCATTGGAAATGGTACTGCGAGACACAGCTTGGATATCTCGACGATATTTGCTGTACCCACGCAGACAGTTCACATCCCGTCAGCGGAGGCGACGGCGTTGATCTATGGTGTACCGAAAGGCTCTTCCTTGGTATGCGTTATTCCGTGGCATTGACAATGCTCGGTGACTTAGACCGTGCCTTGACAGCTTTTTCGGATACCGTGTCCTTGCTTGAAAGGGTGATGGCGATTCGTGACGATGAGTTTGAACTCGGATGTACGTCTCCCGCGCTGAATGGTTTCGCTTTAAAGGCGAAATTCTGGTGGATGAAAGAGTCTGACGGGATGAGACACAGACAACTTAACCTTCAGAATAACGGCTGGAATAACTGGATCATCCCGATACACTATCTTGAAGCCACCGATGATGTGTTGTTTGACTCTATGAAGAAGGATGTGCGCTTTACCGATATATTCAAGAGGCTTGAAAGATGCGTCGTCAGAAAAGCGGAAGAATAAGAAAAATAAGTAAAGCTTTAAGATTGGTGTAGGACTAACGTTTACCGCACTTCGGAACATAAACCGAGGTGCGGTTTTTCTGTGAACATAATTCTTGTATTATTCATATTTATATGCTATAATGAAATCGGTCGAATAATGCTTGAATTCCCCGAATTATTATTCATCAAATATTTCTTTCTTTAGGAGCTGTATATGGAAAAAATGAATACGAATGAGTATCTGTTCCTGAAAAGGCTTAAGGTCGCTTTTGTTGTATGTGTGGCAGTGGCTATCTCGGTTGCTGTTATCCCGTTAAGTATCGTTCTTATAACCGACAGACCGTTCTCGTATATTACAGCAGATATTATTACGATGACGTTTGCTGTTGTCTCAACCGGCGCTGCTGTTCTTTCTGCGGTTATCAGGTATAAAGAAAACCGAAGCTATTTTGTCAGCGTCAATTTCGCATTTTTCTTCTTTACTAACGTCCATTCTTCTGTTCCGTGTATCGCAACTTTTCTGATCGTGCTTGCAGGCCTTATCGGTGTTTCGGTCTTTTACGGTTACGAAGCATATAAAGTGAGACACGACAAGTCGAAAATGATTCCTTATATCGTTTTGCCTTTAATCAGTATCATGTATTTTATCATAACCTGCGTCTGAGGTCATAGCTGAAAGTTCAGACAGCTTTAGGCGAAGATGTATCTATTTCACGCATAAACAAACGCTGAAAATCAATATTCCGATTTTTGTCTGCGTTGCAGACACGCATTTGCTTCATCTTATTTTTGTGTAGTCGCAGGCTGAATGGAGATCACTATGAAACTTAAACAGTACGTAATAACGGCAGTTTGTGCCGCAGTAACGGTAATATGTGCCGCGGCAGTGCCTCTTGTGAGGGCGCTCGATAATCTTGTGCTGATAACACCGCTTATTCTTATTTGCGTGGCGGCAAACCTTCTTCCTCTTGCGGCGTATTCCGGTCCCAAGTCACGGACTCTTCGCCTGTGCGTACACGGCGTTGTCGCACTGCGCACATTCTACATATCTCTCGCTCTCAGCCTGCCTCTGCAGATATACGTGCTTGTGAAGTATCTCCCCGCCGATACATTATATGCAGTCCTGTCTGCACTCGTTGCATTTTTGGTTCTCGCTCTGATCTTCTGGAACGGTATGATCACCGTCTACATATTCTCAGTACAGCTTGGGCTGTCCCACCGCGTCAAGGGATTGCTTCTCGGATTGGTTCCCATCGCAAACATAGTGATGCTGGGCACAATTATCAGAACAGTATCCCGTGAGATAGATTTTGAAAGAGACAAGCTGACGTACAACAACGGCAGGGAAAAGGATCGCATTTGCGCCACCGTGTATCCG
>CAYYRY010000279.1:0-2498 GCA_964474245.1 uncultured Ruminococcus sp.
CAGGGCTTTTTAGCTATACCTTTATTCGGACGGGGGAAATGTTTCTTTCACGCTAATCACCTTAGAAGAACCGAACTGCAGGTCGTGAATCTCGCGGTAAGCTTCGCATGACCCATAAAGCTCAGCATGGGTACCGTTACCGATCATCTCTCCGTCTTCCATGACAATAATCCTGTCGGCGTGCATGATTGATGAAGTGCGCTGGGATACGATGAAAGTGGTATGCTCATACGGTAGTGAGGCAACAGCACGTCTGAGTGAGGCGTCGGTTGCATAGTCAAGAGCTGAGGAGCTGTCATCGAAAATGAGGATTTCGGGGGCTCCAACCAGCGCTCTGGCAATGGTGAGTCGCTGCCGTTGACCGCCTGAAAAGTTTTTCCCCTTCTGTTCAACGTGGGAATCAAGTCCTCCGTCCTTAGATTCAACCACATTTTTTCCCTGTGCTGTCTCAATCACCGACAAAAGCTCACTGTCAGTTACGTAAGCATCTCTCCACGAAAGATTTTCCTTAATAGAACCTTTCATGAGAGAAGCGTGCTGAGGTACAATACCGAGACGCTTTCTGAGAGATGGTATGTCAAGCTCTTTTATATCAACTCCATCAATGAATACAGTACCTTCCGTAGCTTCGTAGAAGGCAGGAATCAGCGAAATAAGAGTAGATTTACCGCTGCCGGTCGCACCGATAATACCTACTGTCTCACCGGGATACACTGAAAAACTAATGTTTTTGAGAGAGGAGTCTCCTGCTCCGTTGTATCTGAAAGAAACGTTACGAAACTCAACCTTTGGAATCACAGAAGAAGCATCTGTTGTGATCCTGCCGCCGTCACGTTCACTTTCAACAGCATCCATGACTGAGCTGATACGTCCGGCACAAGCAACTGCTTTGGTTATGGTTATGATGAGATTTGCAAGCTTTACAAGCTCAACAAGTATCTGCGTCATGTAGTTATACATGGCAATAAGCTCACCCTGTGAAATATCACCGGTGTTGACTTTTAACGCACCACCGTTTATAAGTACGATAATTGAAACATTAACAACGACGTAAGTAAGCGGATTCATGAGTGCAGATATTCTGCCAACAAAGTTCTGCTTTGAATGTAGGTCATCTGCAAAAGAGATGAATTTTTCACTCTCGCTTTTTTCAAGGCAAAAACCTCTTAATATTCTCACACCTCCAAGGTTTTCTCTTACACTTCCCGTAACCTTGCCAAGGGCACCCTGAACCTTTTTGTAAAGTGGTACCGTTCCGAGCATGATGGCAAATACGATGACAGACAGAAGAACTATCATTCCTACAAAAATAAGGGCAAGTCTGCTGTTGACTGTGAACGCCATTATCATAGCGCCAAATACGATGCATGGAGAACGAAGGAAAAGTCTCAGAGTCAGATTAGCACCAGACTGGATCTGGTTGATATCTGACGTCATGTTTGTTATGAGAGAGGCTGTTCCGTTATTATCAAGATCTGTATAAGACATATCCTGAATCTTTGTGAAAAGGGCACGTCTTATCTTTGATGCAAAGCCTACGGAAGCCTTGGCGGAAAAGTATTGCGCTATAACAGACGCGGCAAAGCCAACAAGTCCGAGAAGAACAAGCACCAAGGACATACGAATAACATAAGGTGTGTCACTGTTTGCAATACCAACGTCAATGATATTGGCGATAACAAGTGGCACAAAAAGCTCAAAGCAAGCTTCAAGAAGTTTAAAGGCGGGGGCTAAAATGGTCTCTTTTTTGTATTCCCCCATCAGGCGTAAAAGTTTTGTCATATAATTCTCCAATCAAGAGGCAGCACGATTTATAAAAATGTTTTGCCTAAGCTTTACAGCGTGCTCTTCAGAGTAATACGAGGCTTAATAATTATATCATTTATTTCCCTGTCTCGTCAAGTCCATAAAGGAATATGAGTATATATTTGTTGATAAATTATTAAAAAATATCGGAAATATCCTTGACAGGTTGAAGATGAGTATTGTATAATGTAATATGTATGAAATAATTAAAGCTATGAAGGAGACAAGCTGCTCTGCCATATAGCCTGAAAGCGAGTCGGTGGTGGTGAAAGTCCGGCAGGTCAGGCATTGCGGTATCACTCCCGAGCCTGCGGTGAAAAGCCGCAGCGGGTACGCCCGTTACAGCGAAAGGCATAAGGACTCAATCGGTCAGTGCACGGGTGGTAATAAGCGAAGACTCTTCGTCCCGAGCGGACGGGAGTTTTTTATTTTAGCTACTTATTCCTATAAACAAAAATACAGTTATAAAGAAAGAACGGTGAGTAAATGTACAGAAAGGTATCAACCAATCTCAACTTTGTTGAGAGAGAGCATGAAACGCTCAAATTCTGGAATGATAACAAGATTTTCGAAAAAAGCATGAACATGGGAGATGAACGTCCTTCCTACACATTTTATGACGGTCCTCCGACTGCTAACGGCAAGCCCCATATCGGTCACGTGCTTACCCGTGTTATCAAGGATATGATTCC
>CAYYRY010000280.1:0-2464 GCA_964474245.1 uncultured Ruminococcus sp.
TGCCTATTCCTGCCATAGCAACACCAACGTCGGCACTTTTCAAAGATGGTGCGTCGTTGATACCGTCACCTATCATACATACGATTCGTTCTTCTCTCTGAAGCTCCTCTATGCATTTAACTTTATCTTCCGGTAATAGTTCTGAACGGATCGACTTTATGTCACAAGCCTTAGCCATGTGTTCTGCAGTAAGCTTATTATCTCCTGTCAAAAGCACGGTCTGGACACCAAGTGTTCCCAAAGCGTCAATTACTTCACGTGATTCGGGGCGGATTACATCGGAAAGCGATATTATTCCTATTACAGTGTTGTCTTCCGCTATGATTACTGATGCTTTTCCCTCTGTCCTTAATGACGTCAATAACTCGGCGGTATTATCGTCTATATTAATTCCGTATTCAGAAAGCTGTTTTTCGTTTCCGCATACTATATGCTTTCCGTTTATTTCCGCATAAATACCCTTTCCGGAATCCATACGGAAGTTTTCAGAAGAGTTAAGGTCAATGTCTTTATCGGTTACGTATTTTACTATAGCCTTGCCGAGAGGATGCTCGCTTTTGGATTCAGCTGAAGCTGAAAGTCTTAGTAATTCTTCTTCGGTTACGTCTTCTTTGATAACTTTAACGTCACATACACCGAGTTTTCCGTAGGTCAGTGTTCCGGTTTTATCAAATGCCACCGTATCAACTTTACCCATGAGTTCAAGTGCTTCGCCTGATTTAATTATTACACCGTGGCGGGTAGCCTGACCTATGGCAGCCATGATTGCCGTAGGTGTTGCAAGAACCAATGCGCAGGGGCAGAACACAACGAGAACAGTAACGGCACGGGTTATGTCTTTTGTTGCAATTCCTGTAATTATTGCTATAAGGAGAGCAGCCGGAACGAGCCAGCTTGCACATTTGTCAGCTACTCTCGCCATGGGGGCTTTTTTGTTTTCTGCCTCACGTACCATGCGTATAAGCTTTTGCAGCGAGCTGTCTTCTCCTACACTTGTTGCTGTGATATCAATAGCTCCGAATCTGTTAACCGTACCGCAGAAAACACTGTCCCCTGTTTGCTTTTCAACGGGAAGAGATTCTCCGGTCATTATTGATTGATCTACCGAGGTTTTACCGTCGATAATGACACCGTCACATGGGATAGTCTCTCCGGGAAGTATCCTCAGTATGTCACCCGTGACAATATCTATGGCATCTATTTCCTCTTCACCAACGTCTGTTATTCTTCTGCCCTTTGTAGGAGCAAGATTTATTAGCTTGTGAAGACCTTTTTTTGCACGGTCGGTGGTAAGATCCTCAAGTATCTCACCAAGTGCCATGATGAATGCAACCTCACCTGCAGCAAATAAATCATCGATGATTATGGCTGCGATCATTGCTATGGAAATGAGGAGGGGAGAGGATATCTTACTTATGCCGCGGTTGTTTATGATTCGGATAATTGCAAGATACAGAAGTGGGAGTCCGCTTATCACAACCGTACCCCATGCGGGGTCAATGACAATGCTGTAGCCTGTTTTCGTCAGTACAAAGCTGATCACAAGCAGTATTCCCGATATTGCAGTAGCGGGTATGCCTGTCAGTATTTCACGTAGCTTCTTTAACATTTTGTTCTGCCTTTCCTGTTGACAAAGTGCCAGCAATTTAGTATAATATGTTTGATATAGAACATCTTGTTCTGTATATATTATATTCACCTATTACCTGATTTTCAATAATCAGTTTTTCTTCTTTGTTCTTTACTGAACATTTTTCTGAAAGTGTTCGGCAGTGACCAAATGATAATGGAGGATCAACGTGGACAGACGTCAAAAAAAGACAAGGGAAGCAATATTTAAGGCTTTTACTACATTATTATCGCGTAAAAACTACAGTTCTATATCCGTTCAGGACATAATCGACACCGCAGATATAGGTAGAACTACCTTCTATTCTCATTTTGAAACAAAGGATTATCTGCTCAGAGATCTGTGCAAAGAATTGTTCGGGCACATAATTGATACTGCCATGGGGCATCCCCATGAGGAAAAACACTTGACTTGTGGGAAGGAGTCAGACTACGTGTTTCTTCACCTTTTAAGACACCTGCAGGAAAACGATTATAATATTCTCGATCTTTTGTCGTCGGAAAATAATGAGATATTCATAAAGTTCTTCAAAAGTGATTTGAAGAAGCTGATAATTACCCAATATGCAGACAATGGACTTCTTGACTCATCGTCTCTGCCGCGGGATTATCTTGTCAATCACATTGCGTCATCATTTGTTGAAAGTGTAAACTGGTGGCTTTCTCGTAATATGAAGGAATCCCCGGAGGAAATAACCGAGTATTTCCGGGCGACGGTCGAACCGCTTCTGTAAAAAATACTGCTGTCATATGCTTTAATGACAGCAGTATTTTTATTCTTAGGCTCAATGTCAATAGTTGGGGTAAACAAAAAATCAAACAAAATAAAGGATGA
>CAYYRY010000281.1:0-2461 GCA_964474245.1 uncultured Ruminococcus sp.
CATATGCAGAATGCTGATAAAAGTTATCTGGATTTCCCGCTTAACATCAAGAAAATGTCCGTCTCAGGCTGTCTTTTCGATTTTGTAAAGCTTAATGACGTTTCAAAAAATGTGCTTTCAAAAATGACCGCTGAGGAAATCTATGACCGCGTTGCCGATTGGGCATCTGAGTGTGATCCCGAATGGGCAGAGCTTCTCACACGCGATCCGGAGTATTCCAAAAGTATTTTCGCAATAGGCAGAGGCGGTAAGAAGCCGCGTAAGGACTACGCAACATTTGCAGACGTAAAGCCGCTTATCGGATTCTTCTTCGATGAACTGTTCAGCGTTAATGTTCAGTATGATGAGAAGTATTCTAAGTCCGACATCAAGGCGACACTTGCAGCTTTCAGAGATAAATTTGATCCTGCTGACGATATGGACACTTGGTTTGCAGGTATTAAGAATATCGGTGAAAGTCTCGGTTACACTTCTAATATGAAAGAATATAAAGCAGATCCTTCAAAGTTCAAGGGTAATGTTGCTGACGTTTCCATGTTCATCAGAGTCGCAGTAACCGGCAGCCTCAATTGTCCCGATATGTATGCTGTAATGCAGATACTCGGGGAAGACAGAGTTAAGGCGAGAATTTCCGATATGATCGAAAAATTGTAATTAAAGATTTATATTTAATCAGTTAAATCAGAAGAAAGAAACGGTAAAATCTTATGATAGAAATAAGCTCAAACTTTATCACCGATATAATTGACTCCGACCTGGCAGAGGGCAGAGAAGACCACGTTCATACACGTTTTCCTCCCGAGCCCAACGGATATCTCCATATAGGTAGCGCTAAGGCGATATACATCAACTACTTCACCTCCCGCAAGTACGGCGGTAAGTTCAACCTCCGCTACGACGACACCAACCCCTCCAAGGAGGATACCGAATACGTAGACTCCATTTACGAGGACCTCAAGTGGCTCGGCGCCATTCCCGACGGCGGTATCTTCTACGGCTCCGACTACTTTGATGATTGCTATAAGTATGCAGAGAAGCTCATCATGGACGGCAAGGCGTACGTTTGCGACCTTTCCGCAGAGGAGCTGAGAGAATATCGCGGCACCCTTACCGAGCCCGGTAAGAACAGTCCCTACAGAAACCGTACACCCGAGGAGAACCTTGACCTCTTCCGCAGAATGAGAGACGGCGAGTTTCCCGACGGCTCCAAGACCCTCAGAGCGAAGATCGACATGGCGTCCCCCAACATGAATATGCGTGACCCCGCCATCTACCGAATCGTACGCGCTCACCACCACAGACAGGGCGACAAGTGGTGCATCTATCCCCTTTACGACTACGCACATCCCATTCAGGACGCAACCGAGCGCATTACACACTCTCTTTGCTCCCTTGAATTTGAAAATCACAGACCCCTTTACGATTGGGTCGTTGACAATATCGGCTTCGAGAAGAAGCCCCATCAGTACGAATTTGCACGCCTTAACGTGACTCATACGGTAATGAGCAAGCGTTATCTCAGATACCTCGTTGAGAACTCTCTCGTTGACGGTTGGGACGACCCCCGTATGCCCACCCTTTGCGGTATGAGACGCCGCGGCTATACTCCCGACGCCATATTCGAGTTCGTACGCCGTGCAGGTATTGCAAAGGCGGACAGCCTCGTTGACTATGAGCTTCTTGAGTACTGCATCCGCGAGGAGCTTAACAGAACGGCTCTCCGCCGCGTAGCCGTGCTCGATCCCATCAAGGTGAAGATCACAAACTTCCCCGAAGATAAGGTAGAGTATTTCGAGCTTCCCAACCATCCCAAGATGCCTGAGCTCGGTACGAGACGCGTGCCCTTCACAAGTGAGATCCTCATCGATCGTGAGGACTTCTCAGACAATCCTCCTCCGAAGTTCTTCAGAATGAAACCCGGTGGGGAGGTACGTCTTATGGGTGCATACATTGTCAAGTGTAACGAGGTCGTAAAGGACGAAGACGGCAATATCGTTGAGATCCGCTGCACGGCAGACCTTGAGTCCGGATGCGGTAACCCCGTTGACGGCAGAAAGGTAAAGGGAACCATCCACTGGCTCTCAGAGCAGGGTGCAGATGACGTTAAGGTAATGCATTACGACAAGCTCTTTACCATAAAGAACGTCAAGGATATCCCTGAGGATAAGACCTACAACGACTACCTCAATCCCGACTCCGTTCAAACAATAGAAGGTGCGAAGATTGAGAAGGGATGCGACATGACTCCCGGTGCGAAGTATCAGTTCGTCCGTCTCGGCTACTACGTCGTAGACAGCAAGCACGAAAATACCTTCAACAGAGTAGTTTCTCTTAAAGACAGCTACAAGCCCGAGTAAGAGGAAGCTTTTCAATTTCATTCACAGAGGTGATAAGTTTGAAATAAACAAACATCTCTCCGGGAACAGAAGGCATAGAAACAAAGACTACAGCGAGGTAGCCG
>CAYYRY010000282.1:0-2452 GCA_964474245.1 uncultured Ruminococcus sp.
ATAACGCTCTACGGCTTCAGCACATTCGCTGTCGCGAAGTGCGTCACGAAACGCAAGCGTTTCGTGCACCATCCGCTGACACACCGCACAGCCTTAGACCCTGTAACTAAGGCTCCCTCCGGGAGGGAGCTGGCACCGAAGGTGACTGAAGGAGAACACGTGCACATTAAATCCATGTTCGCTTCACGGCTACAAACCCAAACTATACTTCACCTGCTGACATACCGTACAGCCTTAGATCCACGTAAGCACCCATCTCACCGCCCTTCGTTTCACGAAGTGCAGAGCTCTCCCAAAGGGAGAGCCTCACCCACAGCCTCAACCTTCGGGAGAGGCGCAATCCCCGCAAAAAACAAAAAATCCCGCGTTAAAAAACGCGGGACGGAGAAAACGTAAAAACTCCGCGGTACCACCCGAAATTCCGGCATGAGCAGGCACTCACTTCCGCTGTAACGGGCAGACCCGCCGCGGCTTTTCACCGCAGACTCCGAAGGGAAAGGCTCACACCGCAGACGTGACCGCCTCCCAGCCAAGGGCAGTCTCTCTTGAACGTCAGACGCGGCTTTGCCGACTTCATCGACGATTTAAAAATATCAATACCTTAACAGTATATCACACTTTTTTTCGAATAGCAACAGTTTTTTTAAAATTTTCCCCAAGTCTTTTCTGTCATCCCCCCGCCCCGCCGTGCATATATATGGAACACCGAACAGCATCAATCCCAAAGAAAGGCAAGGTCAAATCTATGCAAAACACAAAAAATACCGTTTTCATCGTACTTTCCGACTCAGGAGTGTCCCATGAAGTATCAGAGGAGTTTTCCATCCCCGACTATATGCCCGAGGTACGCCGCATCATCTCGTGTAACAGCAGTGTCATCCCCGACGGCAAATTCACCGACGGACATGAAGTCACCCTGTCAGGCATCGTCGCATATTCCGTCATATACGTGGGCGACGACGGGGACGTAACCACCGCACCCTTGAATACCGATTATACGGTGCGCATACCCCTTAATTCCGACGGTCCGTCTACGCCATCCGATCAGATCCCCGTCATGACGTGCGTATCGTCCGTCAATTGCCGTGCCACCGCACCGCGCCGCCTTCGTATCACTTCAAGACTTTTTTCAAAGCTCCTCGTCACATCGGAAAGCTCTGCCGCAGAAACCGTCTGCGCCAAAAGCTCCCCCGCCGACGGGAAATCCACCCCGACAGACTCCGTATCCATCGAAAGACATACCACCGACGTGACCTCGGCAAGCCTCCTGTGCCACACCTCCCAGGGAAGTGCCTCAGGCACCTTCAATACCAAAGCCGGAACGAAGATCATCTCCTGCGAAGCACACCCCGCTGTAACGGAAGTGCGCTGTGACTCCTCCTACGCCGCCGTTAAAGGCGAGGTAAACTTAAAATGTCTCGTTCTCACGGACGGTGAAGGCTACAGCACCGTCAATATGAAAGCCCCCCTCGACGAGCACTTCACCCTCTCCCCCGCAGGCGGAGGAAAACGCTTCTGCTCCGCCGTCATGAGATGTACCGCCCTGGACGTCCGCGGCAGCGATGAAGGAAATTTCACGTGGACATTCGAATACGATACCGACCTGTACGAATGTACGGAAAGGATCACAGCCGTCACAGATGACGTCTACTCCACCGCTTTCGAAAGCAGTACGGAAAGCATGACCCTGCCCGTCATGCAGTGTCTCAAAAATACCGTATCCCGTCTGAGCGTCAGCGGCAAAACGGAAATTCAAAAGGGGGACAGCGATATACTCTGCTCCTCTGCTCGGGTAGTAACAGACCGCAGCGAATACTCAGCAAACGGACACCTCACCGTAAGCGGAAGCTGTACCGTCCGCTGTGCATTAAGCACCGGCGACAGAATCGACGTGCACGACGTCGTCATACCCGTAAAGCTGGAGCTTGACTGCAAAGGCTCAGACGGCAAGCCTGAAGTCCTCTGCGACGCACAGGTGCTCGACTACGAGGTAACAAGCAACGAAGACCGACTTAATGCGACAGCAGAACTGATATTCACCGTAATAGCTTACGAAAAGCGACCCGTAGCTTTCATATCAAACTGCACCGTAGACCGCGAAAGTCCCGTTGACACAACAGGCGAGCACATCAGGATCTACTACCCCACCCCCGACGAAACTCAATGGAACATCGGCAAAAAGTACCACATCCCCCAAAACAGCATAACCCCCATCCCCGGCACCCCCGCCGTAATGCTCCGTCGCTCCGTCTGACAAAAACAGGTAACGTAAAAGTCTGATTGCACACATCCATCAAGCCCCGCATCAAAAACATTACAATTTATAATAAACAAATACATCCCACTCCCGTCAACGACTGCGGTGTGGGATGTATTGAGCATAGCATGGTTGGTGTGCACAATCGAGTAGGAGGCTGACCATTAGTTGATCAGCCGACCTCTCACACCACCG
>CAYYRY010000283.1:0-2430 GCA_964474245.1 uncultured Ruminococcus sp.
GGCAGTTTTACCGACACCGGGCTCACCGATGAGGCAAGGATTATTCTTCTGACGGCGGCAAAGGATCTGCATAAGTCTCTGAGTCTCGCGCTCTCTTCCGACGATGCGGTCGAGCATACCCTCTCTTGCCCTGTCGGTGAGATTGGTCGTATACACCCCAAGGAACTTCGAAGGCTTTTCCTTGCCGTCCTTCTTTTTATCCTTTTTGTCCGAGGAATCTTTTTTCTTCCCCTTCTCGGACGGAACATTGTTATCACCCTTCATACCGAAAAGTCCGCTGTTCATAAGCTTCTGAAAATCGAGGATAGGTGCTCTGCCATCCCCCGTATCCCCGTCACCCTCCTGCTCCATCAGTGCGGTCATTTCGGGATTGTCGAGAAACTCCTCCATATCTGCGCCAAGGCGCTCGATAGCTTCGGAATCCATGCCCGTCTGAGCTAAAATATCATTTATCGGCTTTATTCCAAGTTCCTTTGCACAACGTATGCAAAGACCCTCCTGCTTGGATTCTCCGTTTTCTATCTTTGTCAAAAATACTACTGCCATTCTTTTCTGGCATCTGGAACACATTATCATTTTCATATACCTTTCAAATCATGCTGTTTGTCCGTGTGCAATTCATTTCACACCGAACAGATCTATCATCGAGAAAAACCTCATTACATATGAACCTTCAACCACGTGAGAACCGAACACTGAGGAATCAATGCTTCCGAGAGACGTAATAACGGCTGCAGCCACGTTGCTTATAAGGAAAGCAATAATAAGTGCCTCTATCACGCCGAAAACAAGTCCGAGAGACTTATTGGTTCCGTTCAGCACGGGAAGATGGAATATAAGGTCAACTATAAACGTAAGAAGACTGAGGACCACAAATACGCCGATGAATATCACGATAAACGCAACAGCCGCAGACAGCGTATCTGCAATGGGTGCTGAAATATACTCGGCAACGGATGCTACTGTATCGGAAGTACCCTCAGTAATATTACCGCACATCTCCGATAGCTTTCCCGAGTCTACCGCATATCTGTTTATGATCTGCACCAACGAATCAGGCATTTCTTCAACCATTGAAGAGAGGTCAAAGGTACCTGCCGCTGTCCTTGACAGTGATTCAAGGGTTTTTGCGATCCCGTCCGATATCATTTTCAGCGCATATTTTTCATAGATGAAATCCCCAAATACAGGTGCAAATGAATATGCGGCAATAAACGATACGATTCCCGTAACAAGTCCCATTACCGATTTGATAAGCCCGTTCTTCCATGCGTTAAATATTACAAATCCACATATGACCAAAATTATTATATCAATTACTATACCCATATATTACCTCACAAACTATTCCTCATGAGTTTCTTCGGGAATGCTTTCCGCATCCGTATTCTCTTCTGAAACTGCATCTGAAGTTTCAGAAGAAGTGTCATCGGACGTCTCCGACATAAACTTATATCCTCTGTCTGCGGTCAGATAGAGGGGACCTGACGACGTATCCTTTACGGCGAGTACCTTTTCATCAAAGGGATACTTGACAATATCGTTATCAACACCTACGGAAACGATACTGTCCGTCGATATAAGGTAAGCGCCAAGGTCATCTTTTCCGTACGCCACGCAGGCACCGTATACTCTTTCCTTGACAGGGCAATCGACAACCGTCTCCCCATCTGTATTAAAAGTGTAGACTCTGCTCAGCGTACCGATGGTATTCGCCTCACACACTAAAAGCACACCGTTTTCGGTTGTGTCGAAATAGGAGATCTTCTCGTCATTCAGCAGAGTCTCCTTCTTCAGGCTGCCGTCGGAGGTGTAAAAACGCACCGCGTCGTCAAACAGGACGACAAAAGCACCACCGTCAAGAGCTGACACGGAAATGGGAAGTGAAGTGGTGTAGGTAAAGCTTGCGGTTTCCTTTTCATCTCCCACCTTATAGAAGGAGACCTCTCCCATAATGCGGGCTCCGTCTTCCATTGCGGAAATGATCGCAAACGCTTTGCCGTCAAGGCTTAATGCCGAATCGGTAACGTATTTGTCCTTACGCACGGTCATTTTCAGCTTAAAGGCGGAGTTATATACTCTCGTAATATACTTCGCTTCCTTGCCCTCCGTGGTAACGATATACGCACCGCTGTCGCTTACGGAGGCACTGACTATAGGCTTATCGGTATTACATTTTATGACCCTCGTTATGGAGTTGTAAAGCGAATACGTACTGCCGCCTATATCGTATACCAGCATATATTTTTCACTTGAGTCCACCGCAGGATAGGAAAGGGATACGGGGTCGCTGAAAAGGATCGATCCGCTTCTGTCATAAAGGGTCACCCGATTGCTGCCCACGATGCCGAGTCCATCCCTGAATGGTTCAAATACCATGGAATCCTGTGCATCGTATGAAAGCTCCTTATAGTCCTTTTTCTCTTCGGT
>CAYYRY010000284.1:0-2424 GCA_964474245.1 uncultured Ruminococcus sp.
TCATTGACAAGTGCGAGACTTCGTTGTATAATAATGAGTATCAATGTTGACTTTTCAACTTAATGCTTTTATCAAATTGCAGGAGAGAAGCTATGATAGACAGATTTGAACGTTTTTCCTATGCAATAGCGGAAATATCCAAGTATTGGCATAAGCTTGCCGCAGAGGAAATGGAAAAGCATGGGCTTAAAGGCCCCCATTCGGTATATCTTATGACGCTTTTGCGTAACCCTGACGGACTTACTGCACCTAAGATATGCGAGCTGTCTGGCAAAGACAAGGCTGACGTGTCAAGAATGATGTCCATAATGGAGAAAAAAGGACTTGTTTCCAAGGAGAGTGTCAACCGCAATCTTTACAGAGCAGTGTTCAAGCTGACCGAAGAGGGCGTGAATGCCGCGAAATTTGTCCGCAATCGTGCAAGCCTTGCCGTTGATATTGCCGGACGTGACCTCACGGAAGAGACAAGGGTGATCCTCTACGAAGCTCTTGAAACCATTTCAAATAACCTGAGAGAGCTTTCAAAAGATGGTATTCCCGAGTGATGCTCAGTCAGACAGATCCTGTGATAGGCACAGATCAGGCCGTACTTCACTATTATTAATTTAATGATGAAAAACGAATGGAGGTAAAGATGCCGTTATCAGCAAAAACTATTCGCTCTCAGCTTGCCTTGCTTAAACCCATAGTGACGACCCGTTCACTTAAGACCATACGCCGCGGACAGAATAAGATAGGCGAGCTGACCGAGCACCGCTACCGTGAGCTGGTTATGGTAAAGGAACATAAATTCGATACCTTCACCGGTGCATGGGTGATACCTAGAGACGAGAGACGGCAGGGAGTTATCCTCTACATTCACGGCGGAGGCTACACCTGCGGTGGAATTGAATATGCTACGGGTTTCGGCTCCATGCTTGCCGTACAGTGCGGTGCGAGGGTGTTTTGTCCTGCGTACAGGCTTGCACCAGAGAATAAATTCCCTGCGGCAGTGGAGGATGCTCTTGAGGCTTACCGTTATCTGCTGTCTAAGGGATACAGTCCATCCCGTATAACCTTGTGCGGTGAAAGTGCCGGAGGCGGACTTTGCTACTCCCTTTGCGTAAAGCTGCGCGACCTGAATATGGAAATGCCCTGCGGAATTATAACCATGTCTCCATGGACCGATCTTACAGCATCGGGCAGATCATATAAGACGAACCTTGATATTGACCCCACGATGACTCCCGAGCTGCTCGGCTTTTTTGCGGACAGCTATGTGGACAACAGAAGAGAACCCCTTGCATCTCCCTTGTTTGCCAGTCTGTACGGTCTGCCTCCGTCCATAATATTCGTCGGCGGAGATGAGATCATGCTCGATGACTCGGTGAAGATGCACGAGAAGCTTAACGCATCCCATGCGGAGAGTAAGCTTATCATCACTCCCGAAAGATGGCACGGATATCTTTTGTACGGTCTTGAGGAGGATAAGCGTGATTTCGCCGAGATCAACCGATTCCTAAATAACGTAATGGGGCACGAGCAGAAGCTTCGCTGGCTTCCTCTTGATAATGCCGCAAAGATATATCCTGCCGCCAGACGCCAGAACTGGAGCAACGTGTTCAGACTTTCTGCGACTCTGACAGAGGATGTGGACTGTGATATCATGAAAAGCGCTCTTGACGTTACGGTGAGAAGATTTCCGGCTTTTGCAGTTAGACTCAGACGGGGTATGTTCTGGTACTATCTTGAGCAGCTTGCGGAAGCACCTGACATCATGGAAGAGAATAGCTACCCTCTTACGGGTATGTCCAATGCGGAAACGGCAAGATGTGCCTTCCGCGTCATAGTTTACCACAGTCGTATTGCCGTTGAGATATTCCATTCCATAACCGACGGCAACGGTGCGCTGGTCTTCCTTAAAACTCTCGTTGCTGAATATCTCCACCAACGCTACGGACTTCAGATCACTCCCGGACACGGTGTCCTCGGAAGACTTGAAGAACCGAAGGACGAGGAGCTGGAGGACAGCTTTCAGAAGTATTCGGGGGGGATCGTAGCAAGCAGAAAAGAAAGGACGGCATGGCATTTGGGCGGAACGCCCACAGCCCGCGGTATACTCAGACTGACCTGCCTTGAGGTGCCCACACGTTTGCTTATCGACAAGGCACATGAATACGGTGTCAGCGTGACGACTTATCTTACTGCGGCTATGATGATGGCACTTCAGAATATACAGAAGGATATGGTCCCGAACAGGCGCAGGAGGAAACCTATCAAGATACTGCTTCCCGTAAATCTCAGAAACTTGTTTGAAAGCAGCAGTCTTCGTAATTTTGCGCTGTATACCACTCCCGAGATCCTTCCTAGGCTGGGGGAATACAGCTTTGAGGAGATATGCTCGGTTATCAAGCATTGGATGGGAAGTGACGTGACTCCAAAGCA
>CAYYRY010000285.1:0-2413 GCA_964474245.1 uncultured Ruminococcus sp.
GGGACGGCGTAATGCTCAAGGAGCTGCCAGAGGGTGCGGGTATGATTCTGTACACCGTCCGAGGCGCTGATGACCAGCACCGCATAATCGAGAAGGGAGAGCGTGCGCTCGGTCTCCGCCGAAAAGTCCACGTGTCCGGGCGTATCGAGGAGGATGAAGTCGCATCCACCGCTTGAGAAGCGCGCCTGCTTGGAAAAGATGGTGATACCGCGCTCGCGCTCGATGACGTTGGTATCGAGGTAGGTGTTTTTTTGGTCCACACGTCCAAGGGTACGTATCCTTCCCGACGCGTAAAGAAGAGCCTCGCTGAGCGTGGTCTTACCTGCATCAACGTGGGCAAGGATACCTATAGTCAGCTTCTTTTTCACGACAGAGCCTCCTTTCGGCTAATTCAGGCAGCTTTAATCCCGGAGCCATGCCGCTCACAGATGAAGCACAAGCCCCCGATATATTACCGCTGTTTTTTTATTATACCATAAACTGATATTTCCCGCAAGCATTTATGGGAAATGATACAACTCGTCGGAGGCACGGTGCGCCGTCACGGGAGGCAGCCCCCTCCCCTACCTACGTACAGCCTACGGCGGAGTGCATCGCTACACGCCCCCGTGCATCGTGTAGCCATGACGTACTGCCTAAAGCCTGTGTTTGCCGCTTGTTTTCGTGAAAAAAGCGGCACAAAAAAAACCTTCAGGGGCTGCTGCCCCGGAAGCTTACCCCGCTAACGGTCGCTGACCTCGCGAGGGCGAAGTACTCGCCCTCTTCGGTATCACATGAAATGAAGCCACCTCATGAGAGATGCAGGTGCTGTCTCCACAATGAAGAATACGACCGTTGTCACTTGATTTCCCGATTTTTCGCGCGTGACCCCACGTCCGTTTGCAGGCGAAAAGCCGTGAAGATCAGCATCCCCCTGCCGGTGGGCTAACTTTTCCGCGTTTTTTCGGCTTTCCGAAAGCGTTTTGCGGAATTTTTTTCAATGTGGGAAACCTATATTACACACCACCTCCTTCAATGGGATTATATCATATTTTCTGTTTCCCCTATACACCCATTCATAAAAAGCCATATGCGAGGGAACTATAATTTACCGAACAACTGAATATTTCTGATTCTTTTCTGGATAAAGTCGCGTATTAGAAGTAATATAGAAAAGTTACCCGAAATCCGTTTCAGACTGCCTCAGTTGTTCAGTATGCAAAAACGGCACCGCAACATTCTGTTGCGATGCCGCCGGAGCACTTAATCCTGCAATATTTTCAAATACTTATCCAGCCTTGCTTCGATATAGCTAGCGAACAGGTTTTCCATAGCCGAAAGATTGTGTTTTACATAGTATTCGTCAAAGGCGTTGTAATAGGTTATTCGATCGGTGAATTTGATGTCAATGGGCGGATAGCCGGCTTTCATTAACTCCAAGTTCACGAGTAATCTTCCGGTTCTACCGTTGCCATCAATAAAGGGGTGGATACCTTCGAATTCAATATGGAAGCGCGCCAGCTTCGTCACGATGTGCTCCGAGCTTTCTGCAAAGTCACGGAGGAGCTGCTCCATCTTGGGTTCAATAAGACACGGCTGTACCGGCTCATGCTGTGCACCCATAATACGCACAGGTATCCTGCGGTAAACGCCACGGTCGTCCTTTTTATCGGCAAGCACAAGAAAATGGATCTGCTTAATAACACTTTCACTGATCGGCACGTTATCCTTTACCAGCTCACTCACATATTCAAAGGCCTCTTTATGACCAACTGCTTCCATATGATCCTTGAGTGGCTTCTTATCAATCGTCAGACCGCGAAGCACCAAATCAGTTTCGCGCAGCGTCAGGGTGTTACCTTCAATGGCATTGGAATTGTAGGTGTACTCAACGATAAATTCTTCATTGAGTCTGGCAACCTCGCCCGCTGTCAGAGGACGTCTGCCGTCCAGTTCCTTCTTCTTTTGGTCTATTCTCGACAGAATACTTTCTCTCGATCTGTATCGTCCGTCTGCAGGTTTTTCGGCATCAACGGGGATTTTCCATCCGCGGCCTTCCCGGTATGCACCGGAGATTTTGCCTTCAGCGCAGAGCACACGTATTCTTCTATCGGAAATGCCCCATTTTTCTGCGGCCTGTTTTACTGTCATGAACATAGAATATCCCTCCTGTCGATAGTCATTATACCACCTTTTCGGAATAATATCAACAGTATCGGAATAATATTTTACGTTTTAACGGAATGATGGTCAATGTACGATGGAACAATGCCTTCTCATCGGAATAATATAAGCTGTGATTACGGTATAAAAATAGCGCCGAAACACCTCAAAAACGGTGCTCCGGCGCGTAATTTTGCTGTTTTTAGCTCGATTTTAGTGCGTTTTAGCGCTCTTTAGCGTGGAAATGCATTGGAAATAGTTTTGGAATATC
>CAYYRY010000286.1:0-2411 GCA_964474245.1 uncultured Ruminococcus sp.
GAAGCATCTCTGCGCAAGGTAATGAACATTCCCGATAACTACAAGGTGCTGTTCCTTCAGGGCGGTGCATCTACGCAGTTTGCGGCTGTTCCTCTCAATCTTATGAAAACAGGTAAGGCTGACTATATCCTCAGTGGTCAGTTCTCTACCAAGGCTTTCAAAGAAGCTCAGAAGTACGGTGACGTGGTTGCCTGTGCCTCTTCAAAGGATGCTAACTTCTCTCATGTTCCCGTAACTACACGCGAGTCCTTCAGACCCGATGCTGATTACGTACATATGTGCTTTAACAATACAATTTACGGGACCAAGTTCAACTACATTCCCGATACAGGCGACATTCCCCTTGTTGCTGATATGTCCTCCTGCATCATTTCCGAACCCATTGACGTTACCAAGTTCGGTGTAATCTATGCAGGCGCACAGAAGAACATGGCTCCCGCAGGTGTTACCGTTGTAATCATCAGAGAGGACCTTCTCGGAAACGCACGTCCCGAGACTCCCTCCATGCTCGATTACAAGCTCATGGCTGACAACGATTCTATGTACAACACTCCTCCCTGCTGGTCCATCTACGTTGCAGGTCTCGTTTACGATTGGATCCTTTCTATCGGAGGTCTTGAGGAAATGAAAAAGATGAACGAAAAGAAGGCAAACCTCCTTTACGATTATCTCGACAGCCAGGATTACTACATCGCCCCCGTTTCAAAAGAGTCGCGTTCCATGATGAACGTAACGTTTGTAACCGGTGTTGAAGAGCTTGACAAGAAGTTCCCCAAGGAAGCTGCTGCAGTAGGTCTTACAAACCTCAAGGGACACCGTTCCGTTGGCGGTATGAGAGCATCCATCTATAACGCAATGCCTTATGAAGGTGTTGAAAAGCTTGTTGAATTCATGAAGGAATTCGCGGCAAACAATCCCAAGAAATAATTTCTGAACCAAACTGAGGTAACTATCATGGCAAAAATTAAGCTTCTAAACAAAATCGCTCCTGTCGGCATCAATACTTTCGACAGAGATAATTATGAAATCAGCACTGATATAGCAGATCCCGATGCTATCATGGTCCGTTCCGCTTCCATGCATGATATGGAGTTCAGTGACAGCCTCCGTGCCATCGCACGTTGCGGTGCCGGTGTTAATAACATTCCGATCGAAGAGTGTGCAAGGAAAGGTATCGTAGTATTTAATACTCCCGGCGCTAACGCAAACGGCGTCAAAGAGCTTGCAATTGCTGCTCTGCTTCTCGCTTCCCGTGATATCGTTGGCGGTATCAAATGGGCTGACACTCTCACTGAGGATGTAGCAAAGTCCGTAGAAAAAGGAAAGTCACAGTTTGCAGGCTGTGAGATCATGGGCAAGACCCTCGGTGTTATCGGTCTCGGTGCAATCGGTGGTATGGTTGCAAATACCGCAGCTCAGCTCGGTATGAAGGTTATCGGTTATGATCCTTACATCACTGTAGAAGCTGCTTGGCACCTCAGAACCACAATCGAAAAGGCATCATCCTACGATGAGATTTTCAAGAGATGTGATTATATCTCCCTCCACGTTCCCGCAACCAAGGAAACAAAGCACATGATCAACACAGGATCTATCTCTCTTATGAAGCAGGGTGTAAAGATCATAAACCTCTCCAGAGCTGATCTTGTAAATGCTGCCGACCTCAAGGCTGCTCTTGAGGACGGTCACGTATCTTCTTACGTAACTGATTTCCCCACAGAGGAAACCGTACGTACCCCGGGTATCGTAACTATCCCTCACCTCGGTGCTTCAACAAATGAAAGCGAAGACAACTGTGCTGTTATGGCTGCTCATGAGCTTGTCGATTATCTTGAAAACGGTAATATTAAGAACAGCGTAAACTTCCCTGCTGTTTCCATGCCTGCAACTGATGACCACAGACTTGTCATTCTACACCTCAATATCCCCAACATGATCTCTGTTATAACAACTTCTCTCTCTGAGCAGAACATTAATATTGATAATATGGCTAACCGTTCAAAGGGAGAATTTGCTTGTACTCTTGTCGATACCTCCAACGAGGTTGATGAAGCAATCCTCTCAAAGATCTCATCCTGTAACGGAATCATCCGCGTAATAAAGATCCGTTAATCATCAGAAAATATATAAAAGCAATACTTTTTTTGAAAAATATTTTCTGAAAGGTATTGCTTTTATTATTAATTTATGATATAATGTACAAGTGTGTGACACAAATATATTCGGGCAGTCCTCTGCTTAGCTCAGCATGAATGTCCAAGATTCAAAGGAGGAGTCGAAAATGAATAAGATCGACGCTTTTGTAAGTGAGCAGCTTAAGGAAACTGTTCCCCAGTTTAACATTGGTGATACAGTAAGAATCCACAACAAGATCAAGGAAGGAACAAGAGAAAGAATCCAGATGTTCGAGG
>CAYYRY010000287.1:0-2403 GCA_964474245.1 uncultured Ruminococcus sp.
TGTGCTCGCTGAGGCACAGGCGCTCGGCTATGCTGAACGCGACCCCTCCGCAGACGTTGACGGCATCGACGCTATGAGAAAGATCATCATTCTCACAGCCCTTGCAACGGGTAAACTTGCGGACAAAGACGCCGTATATGCAGAAACCATCAGAAACATAACTCCCGCCGACATTGATGCCGCAAGCCGCATGGGCGGAAGCATCAAGCTTATCGGCTCCTACAAGGCGTACGATGACAAGATCAGCGTTTACGTATGTCCTCAGATAGTGAGCTCATCCAATGCACTTGCATCCGTTAATGACGTATACAATGCGGTTTCCGTTACCTGTGATATTACCGGTGACGTAATGTTCTACGGACGCGGTGCGGGTCGTTATCCCACGGCAGGTGCAGTTCTTGCGGATATTACGGCGATCCTTTCAGGTGCCGCTGATGTTGAAAAGCAGCACGTATTCGAAAAGGATTCGGACTGTGTAATGCCCTTCGGTGAGGTTCCCTTTAACTATTATATACGTGTTAAGTGTGATGCCTGTGCCGATACTTATGAGACCTATTCCCACGTTTTCGACAGCGTTAAAAAGCTTGACGGCTCTCCCGATGGCGTATGCGAGTTCATCTGCGGAAAGATGGGTCTTGACGAGCTGAACAGCGTTATGGAAAGCCTCGGTGACGTTGAATCCGTTATCCGTATTCTTGAGTAACAACTGATTTACCGAATAAACAAAGGGGCACTGCTTTGCATATAGTGCCCCTGTTATTATGGAAACATTAAAAAGAGAAGTGGAGGCTGTCATGCCCAATAAAGCATTTTTAGAGATAACCAATGCCTGTAACCTGAGATGCAGCTTCTGCCACGGCACCAACCGCCCGGTGCGGTATATGAGCTGTGGCGAATTCAAAAGGGCCGCAGAGGAGATACGTCCCTTTGCGGAATATCTCTATTTTCACGTAATGGGTGAGCCTCTGCTTCACCCGAGTCTTGAAGAATTCCTCGGTATTGCAGGTGAGCTCGGATTCAAGGTCATCCTTACGACCAACGGAACTCTTTTAAAAAAATGCGGCGATATACTCATAAATTCTTCCTCGCTTTTCAAGGTTAGCATATCTCTTCACTCATACGAAGCGAATTATGTCAGTATGAGTGTGGACGAATACCTCTTCTCTTGCTTTGACTTCTGTGCACATTTGGCAGAGGCAGGGAAGATAGCCGTTATGCGTCTGTGGAATATCGGCGGTGAGGACAAGCTGAACCGTGAAATAATAGAAAAGATGCACAGGTATTTTGACGTTGACGGAAAGGCTATGTGGCATGAGATATACAGCGGATATAAAATTCGCGAGAAGGTGTTCCTTGAGTGGGGCGACAGGTTTGATTGGCCCGATACGAACTCGGAGTTCTGCAGTGACAGCCACTCCTGCTACGGTCTGAAGGATCAGATAGGCGTCCTCAGTGACGGAACGGTAGTCCCGTGCTGTCTTGACGCCGACGGTGCTGTTGCTTTAGGTAATATCTTCACGGAAGAACTGTGTGATATCTTAGCCTCTCCGAGAGCTGTGGCATTGAAGCGAAGCTTTGAAACGAGGAAGGTCACGGAAAAGCTGTGCCGGAGATGCGGCTATGCTAAAATGAAGGGGTATCGCGGGTGAAAGCCAAAACAGAGAAACATCTTGTCGTATAGTTGCGGATCTCACGATTGATTTTTACTTCCATAAGGTTCTCCTGAAATATAACAACCGCTGTCACGTGACAGCGGTTGTTTGGTTGAGGTTGATATAACTCAAAATATCATTACATTACAGTATAACATATAATCAGATCTTCGCTTTATGCGCTACGTTTGTAGGAACATATCACTTTTTCAGCTGTTTCCAATAGTTGAGTTGCGGCAACTGAGCTTCAAAAAAAGCTCGTGCCTGCTCCGGAGGCCAGTTTTCGTTAGACATATGACCGACAAGGAAATCTGTTAATTCCTCAAGGCTTGAGTAAACATATTTCCCATCGGTATAGCACCACTTACAGTATTCCTCATTGAATGTACCATCAGTCTCTTTACTGATTGTGGAATCATCCAAAGGCATACCGCAACATTGACAGATCAGCTTTCGGGGAGAACCCAAAAGCGTATTGATCGAAACGTCAAACAGCTTCGATAGCAGTTTCAGAGTCTCCGTATTTGGTATGGTTTCACCGTTTTCCCAACGCGATACAGCTTGTCTGGTAACAAAGATTTTTTCAGCAAGCTCATCTTGAGATAATCCGTTTTTTGTTCGGAGTTCAAGTATAACATCCCTTGTTTCCATAGTAATTCATCACCTCACTAACATTGTATCATACTTGCTTTAGGAAATCAAGCAACTCGCTGTTGCTGGTGTAGTATAAACAAAGTATGGAACTTGGTGT
>CAYYRY010000288.1:0-2392 GCA_964474245.1 uncultured Ruminococcus sp.
GTGCAGTGCCGCTGCTGTCCGTAACACCGTACAACTCCTTGTCAAGAACTGAAATACGAACCTTCTTCCCCACGGCGCTGATACCCGAAAGATGCGTGACCTTAACGTCAAACTCAAATGCGCCGCCCTCTGCTATGCAGTTTTTCGGAACTGTCAAAGTGTATTTGTAGTTCTGATCCTCATATTTAGCTATTCGTACACTCTTACTTGCCAACACCCTGCCGTCAAGCTCAAGCTTAACTCTGAGATACCCCACATCAAAGTTGTCAAAGGAGTATGATGCACAGAATGTGCCGTTTTCGTCAAGTTGCAATGGAATTCTCTCTATGCTGTCACCTATCACAAGCTCGAAGTCATCACCCGCACCGTATGGGAGGTACTCAAGGGGAACGTAACCCCATACGTTCATGGTATCGCTCGGACGGTATGCGGAAAGATCCGCATAAAGGTATGCCGACCTGTACATCACATCCAAAGTGTCAAGCCCCACAATGAGAGGCGTATCACCGCCGACAAGAATACAATCATCCTCGCCGTACACATCCTCACGCATATCTATCTTCAAAATACCGTTTTCATCGGTCTCGTAGGTTTTTCCTCTGAACTCAACGGGAACTGATGCGATCTCACCGTTAAGCGCAGACCATATGAGGATATCCTGCTCTGCCTCTAAAACGTAAGCTGACACGGGGCTGACCTGTATGAACCATTCCATAAGGAGACTGCCGCTTTCCGTCAAAATTCTTGCAGAATAGTACCCAGCCTCATCGATACCGTCAAGGTAAACCCTGAACGAACCGTTGCGGTCACCCGTCTCTCCGAGCCTTTCAAGGGAAAACTCCACGTCCCCGAGACCTGTAGTCACTTCATAATAACCGTCCGTTGCCTTAATAAAGCTCTCGTGGTTTTCAAATCTTTCAAGGGACACCCTGTGTACAGCCTTTTCCACAACGTCATATTCAGCACGTGATAGAAACGCCGCGGTGATCTCCTCCCCGGGACGGTACGTATTGATGCCGTCAACTGTTGAGTAGTCAGGTGTTATTTCTAGGCGGTCCACGTGCTCACCGGTTATAGTACCGAAGGTAAACACGGAGTCTTCGCCGATGGTCATATCCCCACAGGTAAGTCCCGCACTTACGTGGACCTTGTATTCAGTATCCCACGCAAGCATTTCAGAGGGAATAAATCTCCATGTCTTTCCGATATGCTGCCATTCACCGTTTATATGAGGCTCAAAACTCACGTATGACGGAACGTCCTCAACGTCAGCATATGAAAAATATATCTCATATACCGTCTCCGCAGAGCAGTACATTTCTCCGTCTGCAGGATATGTTCCGCTGACAGACAGCACCTCAGAGGTCTGGAACGCCCAACTTGCGACGATTATCTCATCCTTTACGGATGCGACCTTAAACACCGTGTTGTCGGGAAGTGTCGCCTCAGGGATAAGCTCAAACGTATCATCTTCCGTATTCTTCAAGGTGTAATTCACCGCAGGAGTTACGGCTATATGTTTTTTGAGATCTTCAACACTTCCGTTCTCCGCAGTAATGATAAAGGAAGTATCCCCGTCAATAAACGCGCCCTTCATGTCTGTCGCCGTAACGGACAGTATGCTGAATTGCTCCTCTTCAGGAGCATTAACGTCAGCTCCCGTTGTTTGTGCACCGGTATCCGTCATGCTTCCACCCACGGTTTCCTCTTCACCTGTGGTTCCGTTCGTTCCGGTCTCTGTGATGTCAGGTGGCAAGGCAGGCTCACTTCTTCCAAAAAGCACACCCAGCGACAACGCTCCTGTAATAAGGACGACAACCGCCGCTGCTATCAGCATTATACGAAGCCTTACAGGGCGCCTTCTCCCGGTCTGACCATGGCTTACGAACTCATCGATTATGCCATCGTCAAGCATCGACATGGCATCTTCAATTTTTTCACGTCTCTTCATATGTAATACCCCTCCTTTTCAAGCTTTTTACGCAGGTTGTTTCTCGTTCTGAACAGCGAGCTTTTAACTTTGCTTTTACTGAAATTAAACCTGTCGGCAATGGCCTCTATTGACATATAGCTCCAGTATCTGCCCACAAAGATCATCCTTGCCTCAGGATCAAGCTCTTTAAGAAAAGAGTTGATTTTATCGGCCAGCTCCTTTGAGTGAAGCTTTCCCTCCGGCGATTCTCCGGTGGGTATACACGCCTCAAGCTCCGATAACGCGATCTCCCTGGCACCTTCGATGCGCTTCTTTCTCGTCTGAAAACGCACCCTGTCGACGGAAAGATTCCGAACCAGCCTTGCAATATACGCCTTAAGATTGTCCGGTTTTGTTGGAGGTATCGATTCCCATACCTTCATATAGGCATCGTTTACGCACTCCTCAGCATCCTCATCG
>CAYYRY010000289.1:0-2382 GCA_964474245.1 uncultured Ruminococcus sp.
GTCCCCATGATCAAGACCGCCGTCGCATCGGGCGATAAAAAGAGAGCAAACCTCGTCATGGAAAGCTCCCTTCGCGTTGCAGTACTTATCGGTATTCCTTGCGGTCTCGGCATGGCGGCACTGGCAGAGCCTATCCTCAACTTCTTCGGCTACCGTCATTGGTCAGTGCTTTCCGCAGCACCGCTACTGACTCTTCTTGCTCCGTCAACCTTCTTTATCTGTGTGCTTTCCGTAACAAACGCAATTTTGCAGGCTAACGGTTATGAAAGAAAGCCGGTTATTTCCATGCTTGCAGGTGCGGCTGTGAAGATCGTTTCCAATACTATACTTATAAGATTTATAGGTATGACAGGTACTCCCATCAGCACGTTTCTGTGCTATCTTACAGCCACCGGACTCAATATCTATTTCATCGTTAAAAACGTAGGTCTCAAGCTCAGCTTCAGCAGAATATTCATACGTCCACTTATATGCGGCCTGCTTTGCGCAGTAACCGCTATAGGCGCTTGTAACGTTACGTCCTACGTGATCGCAGACGACGTAAAGTATGATTACTCAAAGGTTGACAGCGAGGTTATAACGGTATCAAATGAAAGCAGAGCTGCTTATCTTCACGATGCGACTCTCCTGTCAGACGGAACCGGTTATGACTTAAGACATGGTCTAAAGGTAGAAATAAGTGTTGACGAAAACGGTAAAGAAACACTTGTAGTCAATGATTTCAGCGGTGAGACTTACAACGTCGTTCTGACAGATGGTCAAACTGCTACCGTAGACGGCGAAGCTTGCGGTAAGTACGTTAAGTTAACAAAGGATCCTACTGAGGGAAATTCCGAAGTTATGACTGACATGATCGAGATCACCGTTCCTTCAAGCGGAATTAAGATCACTCTTTTTGAGGGATACGGTGAGTATACAGCACAGCTCAGGGAAGACTTCACTTATACCATGGAAAACGGTAAGCTTTCCATGACGTACCCCGGAAGGAATAACGGTACTCTCAAGCTCAGATACCGTCTCAGCGGAGACAACTCTATCTATCTTAATGACAGTAAATCGAGAACTGCAACAATGGCATCGATATTTATCGCTGCTATCGTATATTTCCTCTTTATTTTCGTACTGAAAGCTATTACTGCAGATGATGTTCGTCTGTTGCCAAAGGGCGCGAAGATAGAAAAAGTACTCAGAAAGGTTAAGCTGTTATCGTAAAATGGACGTTAAAGATTTATTTAATAAAGAAAGATATGATCTTGCGGATCTGAGATTTGTTTTTTCCTGTCTCAGAGGTGAAAACGGCTGTCCGTGGGACCGTGTACAAACTCACGAAAGTATCAGAGCAAATCTCATAGAGGAGACTTATGAGGTGGTTGAAGCCATTGACAACGCTGATCTTAAGCTGATGAGGGAAGAGCTGGGAGATCTCCTCCTGCAGGTCATATTCCATGCGGGGATTGAAGAAGAAAACGGAAATTTCACTCTGGATGATGTTATTTCAGACGTCACAGCTAAGTTGCTCAGACGGCATCCCCACGTGTTCGGTGACGTTAAAGCTGATGATACCGAGGGAGCCCTTAACGCATGGGAAAACGCAAAGGGTGTAGAGAAAACCGAACGCAAAACTACGGTAGATTCAATGAAAGCTGTGCCGCCGTCACTCCCCGCACTTATGCGTGCTCAGAAAATATCAAAAAAGGCTGCAAAGGATTCTTACGATGTTGACACATACATCCGTCTTTCTTCTGAGAAAGTAAGATTGCTTTATGAAGCTATGCAAATGCCCGGTGAATGTTCAAACGAGACTCGCACAGCAATTGGCGAAGCTCTTTTCGGGATTTCTGCATTTTCTGAAAAGAATTTAGCGGATGCTGAATTTGAGCTCACAAAAGCTTCGGATAAATTCATAGAATCATATACCGACACTAAAAAAACTTAAAAAAATACGATATACCTATTGCATAATGACACTAAAAATGTTATACTTATTTGAAAATAAAATTTTATGAAAGGAATAATAATTATGAACAGATCACAGTTAGTAAGTGCAGTTTCAGAGCAGACCGGTCTTAAGAAAAAGGAAGCAGAAGCGGCTGTAGCAGCAGTTCTTGGTTCTATCGAAGGTGCTCTTGTTAATGAAGATAAGGTACAGCTTTTCGGTTTTGGCACTTTCAGCGTTGACACCAGAGCTGAGCGTCAGGGCAGAAACCCCGCTACCGGTGAGAGCATCACCATTCCCGCTTCCAAGCAGATCAAGTTTGCTCCCGCTACTTCTCTCAAAGCTAAGGTTAACGGTTAATCTAAAAAGGTTTTATCAAATATGAGACTTGATAAGTTTTTAAAAGTAGCTCGAATTATCAAAAGACGTACTGTTGCAAACGATGC